>DASVRL010000334.1:0-8473 GCA_036388635.1 Pyrinomonadaceae bacterium | reverse complement strand
TGGAATTATTCGATTCTGCCGAATTCGCAGAAAAGCGTTTCGCTTTCCGCCGACCGAAAAATCGAAAAAATTATCGTGGCGAGCGTCGATAGATTGGGAAACGAAAGTCAGAGCCGATGAAAGCGTTTTTAATTAAGAACTTTTCTTTGCGCGGAAGGAACTTCTGATTAATAAAAAGCCAAATCCGAAACAGCTTATTACAAAGAGAATATAAATTGCGTGAACGTACCAGGGTAAATAAGGATTTCCAAACGGGTCTGAATCGTCAGCCATTTTAGTTCCGACAGGGTCGAGCAGGGCGATGATTTCCAGAACGCCGCACACCGTTGCGGTAAGAAAAAGAAATAAACCGAAAACCGCTTTGATTAAATTTATATTCGCCGGCAATCAGGTTTTTAAGTGCGTGCGCGCTTCCCAGAGTTCGGGCATAAATTTTTTGTCCAAAGTCGTTCGCAGGTAGCCCGCGCCTTCCGAGCCGCCCGTGCCGCGTTTCATCCCGAGCATTCTTTCGACCATCAGAACGTGATGATAACGCCAGAGCGCGATGTTTTCGTCGTGTTCGATGAGCAAATCCTGCATGATGAAAAGGTCGGCGTATTTTTCGGGATGCGTCAGGATTTCGACGATTGACCGGATTCTTTCGTCGTTGGTTTCGACGGCGAATCCGGTTTTTCGCAAAAGATTCCAGAACGCATCGGCGAGGCTCGGCGCGTCGAATCTGCCGGTCAATCGCGGAAAGGCGAATTCGTCTTTTGAGAAATGTCTCAGGATATTTTCGTCTTTTGCGCCGGAGACGAATTCCAGCTCGCGAAACTGCATCGACTGAAAGCCGCTCGCCGGATTTAATTTATCGCGGAATTCCAGAAAACCGATTTGCGCCATCGTTTCCAGCAGATGAATCTGCGAGACCAGCACTTTTTCGATGCCGACGACGGCGCGCAAACTGTGATTGGCGCGAAACGTGCGCTTTTCGTCGAGCCACTTGATAGTCGCGTCAATCTCGTGCAGGATTTGCTTAAACCATAATTCGTAAGTCTGGTGAATGACGATAAAAAGCAATTCGTCATGGCTGATCGGCTCGGACAAAGTTTCCTGCAATTGAATCAATTCAGGAACTTTCAGGTATTTGTTGTATGAAAGCGGCGCGTTTTTTCCGTATTCGTTCATAGTTTTGAAAACTAAATAAGAATTGTCTTATCTTCGTTTTTTATCGATTCCGTGTCAATTTTGCCGCGCGGCTGGCGTAAATTTGGAAAAAACGTAAAAAAGCTCTTGACAGTGGCGTGTAAATCAGATAAATTTTCCGTCGTTCTATCAAAAGACAACACATCATAAATCCCAATAATCTTGCAGTTTAAGATTTTCTTTTCGTTAGGAAATGAGTTGTATTAGATTTTCGTTTAATCTGCGCCGGTGAGTTGGATATTTTATCCTGCTCGGCGTAGATTTTGTTTTTTGCCCGTGTTTCGTTTAGGAAATGCTTCCGGCTCAAAACTTTTTTCTGAAAACACTCGCTTTTTGCAAGTGTTTATTATTTTTAAATTCACTGAAGTTTGTAGGAGGAGTTACAAAAAATGTCAAAAGCACTCGGTAAGGTCAAATGGTTTAACAATGCGAAGGGTTACGGTTTTATCGAACAACCCGGCGAACAGGATATTTTCGTGCATTACAGCGCGATTTCCGGCGACGGTTATAAAACCCTGATTCAGGGACAGGAAGTCGAGTTTGAAGTCATCAACGGACCGAAAGGTCCGCAGGCGGAAAACGTCAATCGTGTCTAGCGGCGGAAATTAAATTTGTTTGACGGCTTTCGGTTTCTTTTGAGCCGGAGCATTTTCAAAAGGCTAAAGGCTAAGGGATAAAGGATAAAGTTTAAGGCAAATAATTTTGCTTCTTTTCTTTATCCTTCAGCCTTTAGCCTTTCGCCTTTCAGAAGCCCGGTTCGTTGCGCTGCTTCAGCATTCGCCGCCAAAGCTCGCGGTAAGACGTAAAGCGCGCGACGACCGTGTTGAAATGAAAGCGCTGCGCGTAAGCCAGATTCCGGTCGTCGGCGATGCGTTTGATGGCGGCTTCGACCCGACCGCGCGCTTCGTGCGGCGCGCGTTTGGTGCCGCCGTTGAAAAAGATGTCGAAATCTATTTTCAGCTTTCTGACGTCTTCTTCGAGCCGGACGATTTGCTGTTCGAGCGCGCTTGTTTCGTTGTTTTTAGCTTGTTCCTGCCGTGATAATTTGTTGACGGTAATTGCCATTTTCAAAACCTTCCTGGGATGATTGAAGAAATTCGGAGATGAGCGGAGAAAACTTTCTCCAAATATATAAAATCTTCAAACCACCGATTATTCCGCGAATTAGCGCAAAATAAAAAAATTAGCTGCAGACGGCACTGAAAGAGAGAAGATTTGGAACAGCCGATCGGCGCGGATTATTAAGAAAAATAAATCCGCGCCGATCGGCGTTAATGCGTTGTTTCAAATCTCTTTCTTTTCTCGGCGCCGTCTGTGGCTAAATTCCGTTATTAAGTTAAAATGCGCTTATGGAAAATCGGGAAACGAAAAACCACACCGAAGCGCTGCGGCTTCTGCCTTCGATCGACGCGCTTTTGCGGACGCCGGCGGCGCAAAAGTTGATTCCGCACGCCGGCGCGCCACATCTCGCGACGCTGGCGCGGGCAGCGACGGACTGGCTCCGGCGGAATTTGCAGGAAAAAATCGCTAATGATGAAATGCTCCGGTACTCGCGCGAAGATTTATTAAACGAAGCCGAAAAGCGCCTGACCGAGCTCTGGCAAAGCGAGCAAAACGCCGGCTTGCAGCGAGTCATCAACGCGACCGGCGTGATTATTCATACAAATTTAGGACGCGCGCCGCTTTCGGAAAATGCCCGAAAAGCGATTTTTGAAAAAGCCTCGCGTTACTGCAATCTGGAATACAATCTCGAAACCGGAAAACGCGGGCGCCGCGGCGCGCACGCCGAGCATCTGCTGGCGGAGCTGGCGGGCGCGGAATCAGCTTTGATTGTCAACAACTGCGCGGCGGCGGCATTTCTGGTGCTGACGGTTTTCGCGCAGGGCGGCGAAGTGATAATCTCGCGCGGCGAGCTGGTGGAAATCGGCGGCGATTTTCGCATTCCCGAAGTATTGGCGCAATCGGGCGCTGATTTAAAGGAAGTCGGCGCGACCAACCGGACGCGCGTTTCCGATTACGAAAAAGCGATAAACGAACGGACGCGGATGATTCTGCGCGTTCACCCTTCGAATTACCGCATTGTCGGTTTTACGGCGACGCCCGGTTTAAAGGAAATTGCCGACCTCGCTCATCAAAACGATTTGATTCTTTACGAAGACGCCGGTTCGGGCGCGCTGCTTGATTTGTCCGGGTACGGTTTGGGCGAAGAGCCGGTTATTTCAAAATCGCTCGCGGCGGGCGCGGACGTGGTGACGTTCAGCGGCGACAAGCTTTTGGGCGGCGTTCAGGCGGGCTTGATTGTCGGGCGGCGCGAGACAATCGAAAAGCTGCGTCGTCACCCGCTTTACCGCGCTCTGCGCGTCGATAAATTGATTTACGCCGCGCTCGAAGCGACCTTTGAAGCCTTTCGCCGCGAGACGGTTTTACAGGAAATTCCCGTTCTGAAAATGCTTTCGGCGGGCGCCGAAGAACTCAAAACGCGAACTTTGCAATTCGCTCAAAGACTGCGCGAAAGATTGAGCGAAAATCAAGAATTAAAATTTGAAGTCGCCGAAGGCAATTCGGTCGTCGGCGGCGGCTCCGCGCCGATGGTTCAGCCCGCGACGACGCTTCTGGCGCTGAATCACGAAAAAATATCGGTCAGCCGTCTGGAAGAAATTCTGCGTCTGTCAAAGCCGCCGGTCATTACGCGGATTCTGGAAGACAAAGTTTTGATTGATTTACGAACGGTTTCCGAAACGGAAGAAGCCGAACTTTTAGAAGTTTTAGGAAATTTGAAGACGCGAAAATAAATGGAGGTGAGATATTGCGCCCGCTCCTGCAATTCTGTTTATCGTTTTCGATAAAACTCCACGCCTTCTTTCAATTCGACCGCGATTTTGCCTTGCGATTCGGCGTAGTCCAGATGCGCCACCGCTTCGGAGACGGCGAGAAATCGCTGCGCGTTTTCTTTGGCGGCTTCGGGGAAAAGTTTTAAGGCAAGCTCGAAAGCCGTCACGCCGCCCGGCGTCACCAAATCGATAACGTTTCTCTGGCGCTCGTCAATGGCGCGCACGTAGCGATTGAAAATTTCCTCGAAATCCGTCACCGGCTCGCCGTGCCCGCCGTAGGTTAAGGTCGGCGAAAAAGAGCGCAGGCGCGCCAAGCTGACCAGATATTCGCCGAGCGAGCGAAAGCGCTTGCGGGCGTCAATCGGGTCGGGCGAGAGAACCGGATTCGGCGTGATGCGTTTAAGGACGCAGTCGCCGCAGATTAAAGTCCGATTCGATTCGCGTATAAACGAGCACGAGCCGGGCGTGTGTCCGGGCGTGTGCAGAACTTTTAAAACGCCGACGGCAAATTCCAGCTCCATTTCGTCGTGCAGCAAATCGAATTCGCCGTCGGCGAGCGAATCGGTCAAAAGCCGCACGTCTTCGTAAAAATCGTGCATTTTGTGAAAAATTTCCGTCGGAACGCCCGCGCGATACAAAAGATTTTCGTGTTCGGCGCGCGCCAGCCGCCCGAAAAGATGCCCGGTTTCCCAACTGTGCACGAGAATCGAGGCGTTTTTCGCTTCGTCGCGCACCTGCTTAGCCAAGCCGCAATGGTCTTCGTGCGCGTGCGTCAGAACGATTCTTTCGATGTCGGCGAAGCGGACGCCGTTGCGCTGCAAGCCTTCGCGCAGAGCGGCGGCGGCTTCCGCGGTTTTCGGACCGACGTCAATCAGCGTCAGAGGCTCTTCCCGGATGAGATAAACATTGACGTCGCCGATATAAAAAGGCGTCGGGATGGCAAGCGGAATGATTTTCATAAAATAAAAAGGCTGCCATTCTATAATAGCAACCTCTCTTTGGATTTTAACAATCCGGTCGAAATTGATTCTAACAATCAAAATCGCACCAGCGCCAGCAACTGTTCGACCAGTTGATGCAATATTGGTGCGTGCCGCCCGAATCGATGCAGTCCTGATAACGCGTTTCGCACTCGCTGCAACAGGGCGCTGCGCCGCATTGCTTAGTTCCGAAATCGGCAAAAGTCACAAAGCCCAAAGAAAAAAGCATTGCGCCCAACACGACAAACTTGCGACTAAGCTTGAGAATATTTTTCATCGTTGTTTCCTCCATTTTCAATTTCTTGAAATTAAAACCTTGGGACGGGCAACTACCAGCGTTTTTTGTAAAAGGGGGCTTGCCTACCGGCTTTTACAATTTTATGTGCTGTCGGTCGATGAAATGAAACCCAAAGAATTTGAAGCGAATGGAAGGCTGTCGTTTCGGAAGGGAAAGCCGCGCCGCGCGGAAAGAATTTATTGATTTGAACAACGCCGGCGATTAACTCAATCTTCTTAGTGAAGCCTGCTCTCATATAAACCTCACGCAATGGGCTGGATTTCGTTAGCTCACCTATCACGATAGTATATGATTAAAGATAAAGTCAAGATTTTTGCCGGCTTGCGCGGCGACCGCCGAATATGAAAAACGAGTGCGAAAAAATAGTAATCGCCGGCGCCGGACCTGCCGGCGCGAGCGCGGCGATCCGGCTGGCGCAAAACAATTTTCAAGTGACGCTCGTCGAGCGCGAAAAATTTCCGCGTCAGAAGCTCTGCGGCGAATTCATCTCGCCGGAATGTCTGGCGCATTTTCGCGCTCTGGGCGTCATCGACCAGATGCTTTCGGCGGGCGGCGAGCGAATCACGAAAACCGTTTTTTACGAGCCGGGGGGAAAATCCGTCGCCGTGCCGAGCGAATGGTTTTTTCAGGGCGGCGCGGGCGCTTTGAGCCTGAGCCGCGCGGAAATGGATTTTCGGCTTCTGGAAAGAGCGAAAGCAATCGGTGTCGAGGTTTTGGAAGAAACGCAAGCCGTCGGTTTATTAATTGAAAATGAAATCGTCTGCGGCGTGAAAGCGCGCGGCGAAAACGGCGCCATTAAAGAAATTCCCGCCGATTTGACGATTGACGCGACCGGGCGCGCCAGAGTTTTGGGAAAACTCTTTGAGAAAGAATTTCAACGCAAAGGCGCAAAACTGCCAAGCCGCAAAGGCGTTTGGAATTTGAAATCCGAAATTTCGAATTATCAAAGACTAAAATCGAAAGACGAAAGACCGAACTTAGTCGGTTTTAAAACGCATTTGAAAAACGCGGAAATCGAAAGCGGCGTTTGCGAAATTTACTTTTTTCGCGGCGGTTACGGCGGTTTGAGCCGCGTCGAAAACGGTTACGCGAATCATTGTTTTTTGATTCAATCGGAAATCGTTAAAAAATTCGGCGGCGACGCCGAAAAAATCGTCCACGAAATCGTTTTTCAGAACGAACGCGCTCGTCAAATGATGAAAGGCGCGCGCGCTGATTTTGATTGGCTGGCGGTTTCGGTGGACGGCTTCGGCGCGAAAGACTTGAATCCGGCGCGGCGGCTTCTGGCAATCGGCGACGCGGGCGCGTTTATCGACCCGTTTACCGGAAGCGGGATGCTGATGGCGCTCGAAAGCGGCGAGCTTTTGGCGCGAAGCGTCGCCGAAAATAATTTTTCAACGGAAAAAATCGCGGAAAATTATAAAATCCGTCACGCCGAGAAATTTCGAAAGAGACTTTTTGTCAGTTCGCTGATGCGGCGCGCCGCTTTTGTTCCGAGCCTTGCCAAATCGGTGATTTCCGCTTTGAGTTTGAGCGAAAAGGCGAGGGCGATTCTGGCGCGCGCGACGCGCTCGGCGGCTCTTCGCTCATAAAAAATACAAATATTTTCTATAACCGAAGTTGAATGTTATAAAAATGCAATTTTTTGCTTGCTTTACAATGAAATTTGCGTTACAAACCTTAAAGTCATCAATTCTAAGAAATTATTGGTCAGCTTGAAAAACGACACGTATCCCCAAGCCGGTTTTGCATCGGGCTGACGGCAATTATAAAAATTTAGTCAAGGAGAAAGAAAGTAATGAGAGCGTTTTCTTTGCGATTTACGACTGTTGTCAGCCGTCTTTTGGTGCTGGCGATGGTCACGCTCGTTTTCGCCGGCGCGGCGTTTGCGCAGGCGCAAGCCAGCTCGGCGGATTTAAGCGGAACCGTGACCGACCCGAGCGGCGCCGTCGTGCCCGGCGCAACCGTCACGGCGCGCGATACGGCGACCGGAATCACGCGCACCGCGACGAGCGACGAATCGGGCGAATACAAATTTATCGGCTTGCCGCCGAGCGATTACGAAGTTACGGCGGAAGCCAGAACATTTAAAAAGACGATTATCCCGTCGGTCAGATTAACCGTCGGACAGAACGCGGAATTAACCATCCGTCTCGAAGTCGGCGCGGAAGGCGCGACCGTCACGGTCACGGGCGGAGATGTCGAATTAGTGGAAACGACGCGGACGACCGTCTCCAGCACGATCGACCAGCAGAGAATCGAGAATCTGCCTATCAATGAACGCAGCGCGACCGGATTCGCGCTGACGATTTCGACCGTCGGGCGCGACAACGGTCGCCCGATCGGACCGGCTCCGACTTCCGGTTTGAACATCGGCGGGCAGCGCGGGCGCTCGACGCTCGTGCAGGTCGACGGCTCGGACTTTACGGATAATTCGATTAACGCCGCGCGCACGACCGTTTCGCAGGAAGCGGTGCAGGAATTTCAGGTGGCGACCAACTCGTACGCGCCGGAATTCGGACGCGCGACCGGCGGCATTATCAACGTCGTCACCAAACGCGGAACAAACGAATTTACCGGCAACGTGTTCGGCTTTATCCGCGATAAAAGCATCCAGGCGCGCAACCCGTTTGCGCCGTTTAAAACGGCGTTTACGCGCACGCAGTACGGCGCCACCTTGGGCGGACCGCTGGTGAAAGACCGCTCGTTCTTTTTCTTTTCGTTTGAACGCCGCCAGCGCAACGAATCGGGATTTTTTACCAGCAATGTAACGCAGGGTTTGACCTCTTCGGCGACGATTCCCGTGATTGCGGGCATCAATCCGGTGGGGCGAACTTTTAATAATCTGACCACGCAGCAAGCCGCCGCGATTAACGCGCTGGTTGCCAGCGGCAATCCGAATAATATCTGCGCGGCGCGCGCGTACGCGTTTTTTGCGTCGAGCGGCGGACAGACGGCTCTGACCGGCGTTAATCCGTTGAGCAGCCCGAATGACGGCAGCGTCTGCCCGGCGATTACGCCGATTGGTCCCGGCGTTATCGGTCCGCGTTTTCTGCTGACCGGCGCGCCGATTCCGCTCGGCAGCGTCAATAGTTTCGGTCAGCCGATTGCATTTCGCCCGCTGCTGGGCTTGCAGCCGGTTTTCCCGGTTACGGACCGAACAAATTATTTCTCGTTGC
>DASVRL010000333.1:0-9426 GCA_036388635.1 Pyrinomonadaceae bacterium | reverse complement strand
CCGCCTCGGCGGAAGAATTTGCCGTGCGCCACATTCTCGAATCTTTAACGCTGCTGGAATTTCTGCCGCAGCGCGCCAGGCTCGCCGACGTCGGGGCGGGCGCCGGCTTGCCTTCGCTGCCGTGTCTGCTGGCGCGCGAAGACTTATACGGCTTTCTGATTGAATCGAAAATAAAAAAAGCGCAGTTTCTCGAAGAAGCTCTGGCGAAATTTAATCTCGCCCGGCGCGCGCGCGTACTCAACCGCCAGTTTGAAGAAATCGAAAAACCGGGCGCCGCTTTCGTCACCTGCCGCGCGCTGGACAAATTTATACCGAAACTGCCCAAAATTTTGAAATGGTCGCGCGGCAGCTCGCTCCTGTTGTTCGGCGGCAACTCGCTGCGCGACGAACTCGAAAAACACAACGTTAAATTTCGCGAAAAACTGATGCCGCTTTCCGAGCAAAGGTTTCTCTTTTATACCGGTAAAGTATAGTCCATAATCATATTTATGACGGATAAGCTGTTCGACATTGATTGGAGTTCAATCTTTATTCCGGGCAATTCGCTTTTGGAAATCATCATTCGCGGGACGCTGATTTATCTTATTTGTTTTGTTTTCCTGCGGCTCGCGCGGCGCGGCGTCGGCGAAATCGGAATCACGGACGTTTTAATCGTCGTGATGATTGCCGACGCCGCGCAAAACGGGATGAGCGCCGATTATAAATCCGTCACGGAAGGTTTTGTTTTAATCGGCACGCTCGTTTTCTGGGATTATCTGCTTGATTTTCTCAGCGCCAAATCGAAATTTTTTGAGCGAGTCCTGAGCCCGCCGAAGCTTTGTCTTATCAAAAACGGTGAAATGCTGCGCCGCAATATGCGGAAGGAAATGATAACGAAAGAAGAATTAATGAGCCAGCTCCGCCAGCAAGGCATCGAAGACATTTCGGAAGTCAAGGAAAGCTATCTGGAGCCCGGCGGAAACGTCAGCATCATCAAAAAAAAGCCCGACGGCGACGTCAAAAAACCAAAGAAACACACTCATTAAAAACCGCTAAACCCTTATGTTTTAATTGAATTCCACATTATAAAATTAATCGCCGTCAGTTGATTTTGCGTTTCATCTATGCGACAATATTGCATATGAAACAGGCTAAAAAGTATCCCGCGCCACAAATCAGCGAAGCCGTCTTTCGCGGCAGAAACTCACTGTATAATTTCGAAGTTTACCCGATGAATGTCCAGTTTAACGAAGTTCCGGCGGTTTATATCATCTCGAAGCGCAAAATCGACCGCTACGGCAGAGGACATCACTTTTTAGTTTGTATCGGGCAGACCGAATCCTTAGTCGAAGATATAAAGATGCACAAGCGCGGCAAATGCGTGAAACAATTGCAGGCGAATACGGTTTCCGTGATTCTGGAAGACGACGCGCAGAAGCGGCTGGAAGTCGAGAACGATTTGAAATCCGCGCACGTAATTCCGTGTCATCACGACGCGGCGGGCGCAGAATTTGTTTTAAAGCCAATCGAAAAAGCCGTTTCCCGGAAAGTAAAAACGGAAGCGAAGAAAATCGTTCCCGCGCCGCCGCTGCCGCCGGAAGAAACTCCGGCTAAACCTTTGAAAAAGCCTTCTAAAAAACCGGCGGAAATAAAGGCGGAAGTACAAATCGAAGTTCCGGAACCGAAAAAAGCCCAAAAAGCGAAAAAGCCTTTCGCGCCGATGAAAGCTAAAGCGGATTCCGAAAAGACTAATCCGAGTCTGAAAATACAAAAAGTCGAGAAAAAACCGGAAACGGCGAAATCGAAAAAGACCGCTCAAACGGATAAAAAAATTGATGCGACGAAAATTAAAACGAAAGCCCAAAATGTAAAAACTCAAAAAGCAGAGGTTTCAAAACCGAAGGAAACTTCGGCAAACGCCGGCAAAACAAAGGCTGGTAAAAAAACGCCTGATAAAAAAATCGAAGCTTCGAAACCGAAAAAGGTCAGTCAACCGATTCCAAAGATTGAGAAAAAAACGTCGACGCCGAAAACTGTTCAAGCGTCGAAAAAATCGAGCGGCGCTCAAATTAAGGCGAAAGCCGAAAGCCAAGCCGGAGTTTCGAAATTAAAGCGCGACGCGCAAAAAATCAATAAAGCAAAGGTTGATAAAGCAAAAGCCGGCAAAGCGAAAACTGTCGGAACGCCGAAGAAACCCGCGCAAAAAACTGTAAATGCCAAGTCGCCGAAGCCGGTTGAAGTCTCGAAATCGAACGTCGTTAACAAGGCTAAAACCAAAGTAAATATTTCAGCCGAAGCGAAAACCGGACAAAAAACGGGCAAAGCCAAAGCCGGCGCAGATTCGAAAACGCCGAAAACGTCGAAAACGGTAAAAACCAAACAGACCAAAACATCGAAAATTACGAAGCCGGCACAGAACAATCAAGCTAAAGTTAATCAAACAAAGACGAAAGAAAAAACCGTTGCTCCGAAATCAGCCAAGCCGAGCAGCCCGAAAGTCAAAGCGAACACGAAAGCGGAAATCGGCATCAAATCATCCGTTAAAGGCAAGGATAACCGTTTAAAGACCTCATCGCGCAAACGGCTTGCCTTTTAACACATTCAAAAGTATCATTAAGGTTTGCGCTGCGGCGCAGATTTTGAATATAGACAGGGTAAGAAATAAAATGAAAGCTGAAATTCATCCGAAATACGAAGAAATTACAGTCGCCTGCGCGTGCGGCAATCAATTTACCACACGCTCGACGATGAAAGACGATTTACACATCGAAATCTGCTCGGAATGTCACCCGTTTTTCACGGGCAAGCAGAAATTGGTCGACACCGCCGGTCGCGTTGACCGCTTTAACAAACGCTACGCTCGCAAATAAACATTTGATGCGCGTATTTGCGATACATTACTAGCCACAAAAAATCCGACGCCGACGCTTATTCACGCGCCGTTGACTCTTGGTGTAAAATGCCGACAGGAAAACGGAAAGCTGCTGAAAAAAGCGCGGCGTCCTTTTATTTCCATTCGGTTTTGCGATTCAGGGTTGATTAGACATCTTTAGCAGAAAGTTTCAAATCAAAGGAATGACTATGAAAAAGTATTTATCGTTATTTTTGTCAATCGAGCGCGACCTTATAGTCGGCGGGCAAGCCGTCATCGAAGGCGTGATGATGCGCACGCCGAGCGCTTACGCCATCGCCTGTCGCAAAGCGGACGGCACTATCGTCCACACGGCTGAGCCGCTGCCGAAATGGAGCGACCAACACAAGTTTTTGAATTACCCGGTGATTCGCGGCGGCGCGACGTTGATTCAATCGATGGCGCTCGGCGTTAAAGCTTTAAATTTTTCCGCCAACGTCTTTGAAGAAGACGCCAATGCCGAGAAAGAAAAAGTCAAAGCCGCCGAGCTGAAAACCGAACCCGTTTTAGCCGAAGGCACAACGGACGAAAATTTTCTGAAAGCTCCGGCGACGGTGACGATGCCGGAAAAATCGAAAACGAAGCCGAAACAGGCGGCGGGCGCGGTCGGCTCGATAATTTTCGCGCTGCTTTTTAATATTCTGCTTTTTATCGTCGCGCCGCTGGTTTTGACGAATTTTTTGTTTATCTGGCTCGGCTGGGGAGAAGCTCCGCTGATTGCCGCCGAGGCGAGCTGGTGGGAAATCGCCAAGGCTTACGTCTGGGAAATCAAACCGGTTTCGTGGATTGCGTTTAATTTGATTGACGGTCTGGTCCGGATGCTTTTCTTCGTGATAATGATTTTTTCGATGTCGTTTTTAAAAGACATCAAGCGCGTTTTTCAATATCACGGCGCCGAGCATAAAACGGTTTTCACGTGGGAAAAAGGCTTGGATTTGACGGTCGAAAACGCCCGCGTGCAAAAGCGCCAGCACCCGCGCTGCGGCACTTCGTTTTTGATGGTCGTGATGCTGGTCGCCATCGTTTTGTTTTCCGTGATTAAATTCGACGCCTTGTGGATGAATCTTTTAGTCAGAATTCTGCTGATGCCGCTCGTCGCCGGGCTTTCCTATGAAATCATTCGTTACGCGGCGAAAAAGGAATCGGGCGTCATCTTTAAATTTATGACGCTGCCCGGACTCTGGCTGCAAAACATCACGACGCAGAATCCGGACGACGACCAGTTGGAAGTCGCCATCGTTTCGCTGAAGGAATCTCTGAAATTAGAGCCGATCGATACGGAGAAAGTTCCGGCGGTAAATAGAGAATTGGAAGTAGTCGTTTAATTTTATGCTAGAAAAACTGACACAAATTGAGAAAAATTACGAGGAACTGACCGCCCAGATTTCGTCGCCCGAAATTATGTCGGATATGTCGGTTTACGCCAAGACGATGAAACAGCACAGCAGTTTGGGCGAAATCGTCGAAAAATTCCGCGAAGTCAGAAAGATGCAGGAAGAACTGGCGGGCGCCAAAGAGCTTTTGGAAATGGCGGACGACGAAGAAATGCGCGAGATGGCGCAGATGGAAATCGCCGCTATCGAAGAGAAATTGCCCGCCGCCGAAGAAGAGTTGAAAGTCCTGCTTTTGCCGAAAGACCCGTACGACGAAAAGAACGTCATTCTCGAAATTCGCGCCGGAACCGGCGGCGATGAAGCGACTCTTTTTGCCGGAGAAATTCTGCGGATGTATGCGCGCTACGCCGAGCGTCAAGGCTGGAAATTCGATGTGATGGACTCTTCCGACACCGGCGTCGGCGGAATTAAGGAAGCCGTCGTTTTGATTGAAGGCGATAGAGTTTATTCAAAAATGCGTTACGAATCGGGCGTTCATCGCGTTCAGCGCGTTCCGCAGACGGAAACTTCCGGTCGGATTCACACTTCGGCGATTACGGTTGCCGTTCTCCCGGAAGCCGAAGAAGTCGACGTTCAGATCAATCAAAACGATTTGCGCATCGACACTTTCTGCTCAAGCGGTCCCGGCGGTCAGTCGGTCAACACGACTTATTCGGCGGTTCGCCTGACGCACTTGCCGACCGGCGTCGTCGTCTCGATGCAGGACGAAAAATCGCAGATAAAAAACCGCGAGAAAGCGATGCGCGTTCTACGTGCGAGATTGCAGGAAATCGAAGAGCAGAAACAGCACGACGCCCTGGCGAGCGAACGCAAATCGATGGTCGGCAGCGGCGACCGATCGGAAAAAATTCGCACTTATAATTTTAAGGAAAATCGCGTCACCGACCACCGCATCGGCATGACGATTTACCAGCTCAACCTTTTTATGGAAGGTATGATTGACGAAGTTATCGACGCGCTGGTTTCGCACTTTCAAGCCGAAAAACTGAAAGCCGAAGCCGTCGCCGCGTAAAAAATCTATGTCCGCCGTTCCGAAAACTTTGCCGAGCGCCAAAGATTACCTTGATTTTGAACGCAAGGCGGAGTTTCGTCACGAATTTTACAAAGGCGAGATTTTCCAGATGTCCGGCGCGAGCCGCGAACATAATACGATTGTTTTCAATCTGGCGCGGGAAATAGGCAATCAGCTTCGCGGTAAAAATTGCGAAGGCTATGCCAATGATATGCGCGTCCATATTCCCGCAACCGGACTTTTCACTTATCCGGATGTGGTCGTTGCCTGCGGCGAGCCGAAGTTTCTGGACGACGAATTCGACACGCTTTTAAATCCGATCGTTCTGATTGGAGTTCTCTCGCCGACGACCGCCAACTACGACCGCGGGAAAAAATTCTGGCATTATCAAAGCATCGAATCCCTGCGCGAATATCTCCTGATTGCTCAGGACGAAACGCGCGTCGAGCATTTGATTAAGCAGGCGGACGGGCGCTGGCAGGTTGCCGAATACATTTCGATTGAAAAGGAAATCGAGCTGCCGTCGATTGAAATCGTTTTAAAATTAAGCGAAGTTTACGAACGAATTTTGAAAAATTAGGAATGGAAGTCACGCGGCTTTATCTCATCAGACACGGGCAATCCGCCGGAAATGCCGAAGGGCGTTTCGGCGGTCATTCCGCGACGGCGCTTTCCCGCCTCGGCAGACAGCAAGCCGAACTGACCGCCAAAGCTCTGGCTAAAGAACGCATCTCGGCAATCTATTCGAGCGATTTACTGCGCGCCGTCCAGACCGCCGAACCGCTGGCACGAGCTTTAAATCTAAAAGTTAACGCCACCGACGCTTTCCGCGAGCGGCACGTCGGCGTGCTCGAAGGATTGACTTTCGACGAGGCGAAAAAAGAGTTTCCCGAAGATTACTACGCGCTCGTTAATCGCGAACTCGCTCACGTTATCACGCGCGGCGAAAGCTATCACCAATTGCTCGACCGCACGACCGGCGTGCTGCAGGAAATTCTCGAAAAACATAAAGGCGGACGCATCGCGATTTTCGCGCATACCGGCACGATTTGTTTTTTAACTCTTTATATTATCGGCGCGATTCACCCGGAAACGACCTCGACGCCGTGGCTGATTACTTCCAACTGCGGCATCAATCGATTCGAGTTTCGCGGGCGCAATAACGTTCGCATCGTCGCGCTCAACGACACGCGTCATCTGATGCAAATCACCGGCAACGACGCTTTTGCCGCGCGCTAATCGGCTAAATTTAGTCGGACAATTTATCCAGAATTACTTTGGCGGCAATCGCGCCCATTCCGACGGCGCTGCTGACGGTCGGCGCGAGCGGGTTCGCCGCGTCTCCGACGGCGAAAACTTTTTCTGTGCTCGTTTCGCAGCGGCTGTCGATTTCGATGTAACCGTTTTCGTCCAGCTTCAATTTTCCGCGAAAAAGTCCGGTGTTCGGCTCCACTCCGACGCGAATTAAAACCGCCTGGACCGGCAAAATAAAAACTTTATTATTATTTTCGATTTCGACGCCTTCGACTTTTTCCTGACCGAGAATTTTCTTGACAACCGCTTCGGTCAAAATCTCAATCGACGGATTCCGCCGAGCTTTTTCGAGAAATTCCGCGCGGGCGCGAAAATCTTTTCGCCGATGAACGAGCGTTATTTTCCGCGCCGTTTCCGCTAAAATCAAAGCATTTTCCAGCGCCGCGTCGCCGCCGCCGACGACACAGACATTTTTTTCCTTAACTTTTTCCGCGTCGCGTTTGCCGGATTCCAGAATTCCTTTGTTTTTTAGTTCTTTCTCGCCCGCCACGTCGAGTTTTCGGCGCCTGATGCCGGTGGCGATGATCAAAGCCCGCGCCGGAAAAGTTTCGCCGTTTTGCAACGTGACGATTTTGTTTTCCAAATCCGCGTCGGAAACTTCCGCGCCGGTGAGCAGCGAAAAATTATAATTCGCGGCTTGTTTGACAAAAATATCGCGCATCGCGCGCCCGTTTTCGGTTTCGACGCCGAGATGATTTTTTATAGGATTGTGCGTCCAGAGAAGCTGACCGCCGGGTTCGGCGTGCGATTCCAGAAGCAAAGTTTTCAAGCCGAGCTCCGCGCACCAGCATGCCGCCGAAATGCCGCCCGCGCCCGCGCCGATGATAATAACGTCGTAGTTCATAAAAACAATCTAAAACCTAAAATCTAAAATCCGAAATTCTTTTGGTCTGATTTTTGCTCTGTTTTAAGCGCGCTCACTAAATTTCATATCCTTTATCTCAAATTCTCGCGGATTTGGCTAAAAAAATACCAATTTTTGTCAATTCACTCTCCCGCTTTTTGTCACCTCGGAAATTTTCCGCCTTTCAATTTAGCCTCAGACTCAGCTTCAAAACCAGTCAAAGCCTGATTTTCCGGAAAAAACTCCATCTTCGACGAGCGAGATGGGGTTTTTTCCGTTATGGCATTTGTCTTGCTGTCGGAAGGTCGATTTGGTCGTTTTTCCGACTTCTCAAATCACAAGCTCAAACCATTCACGAATCCGGATTTTCTGAAAACTATGAAATTAGAACTTGAATCAACCGCTGCTACGACTATGCAAAGTCCATTTGTCGCCAACGATTTATCGCTTAACGGTTTTGACGCCGCGAAAATAAACGAAATGCTGAAAGCCGGCATCGACGCCGCCAAACAAGGAAATCGCGCCGAAGCCCGAATGCTGCTTTTGCGCGTCGCCGAAAGCCAGCCCGAGAACGAAACCGCCTGGCTGTGGCTCGCTTCAATCAGCGAATATCCGGAAGAACTGCTCGTTTTTCTGAACAACGTCCTGAACATCAATCCGCACAACGAGCGCGCGCTGGAATGGTCGAAAGCGACTAAATCCCTGCTCGCCAAAACATTTGTCCAGCGCGGCATAAACGCCACGCGCGAAAATCAGAAGGATTTCGCCAGCCAGTGTTTTCACCAGGCTCTCGCGCACGACGACCGAAACGAGATGGCGTGGCTGTGGCTGGCTTCGGTTGCCGATTCGCCGGAAGAAAAAACGGCGCATCTCGAAAAAGTTTTATCGCTGAATCCGGAAAACGAAACCGCGCAAGCCTCGCTCCGGGCGATCAGGCAGCAGGCGTCGCACGCGCTTCTGAAAAAGGCGAACGTCGCGGCGATTTCCGGCGAGCACGAAGCGGCGCGCGCGATGCTGGACGAGCTGATGAATTTATCGCCCGAAATGGAAGAAGCGTGGATTTTAAAAGCTTATCTTTCCGAGGCGCACGAAGAAAAAATCGCCTGTTTTGAAAAAGTGCTGGCGCTGAACCCGGAAAACGAAACGGCGCACGCGGGCATCGACTCGCTAAACGCCATCCGGCAGCGCGAGCTTGAGCGACAGGCGCAAAAAGCCGAGCTTGAAAGACTTCAAGCGGCGGCAGCGGCGCAGGCGGTAGAGACGCAGCCCGCCGCGGCGGCAGCTGTCCAGGAAGTTCCGGAGCTGTTTTTCGATTTAAATTCGGCGGCGCGAAATCATTCGGCGCGCGAAGAATATCCGGACTTCAATTATACGGAAGATGCGGAAGACGACATTCACAAAACTTCGACTGCCGATAAATCGGAATCCAGCTTTCTGCAGGACGGTCCGACGCAGGAACTGGAAGCAGAATTCGTGCAAAATCTGGAAGTTCAGTCCGCTTTCGCGCACGAATTCGAAGCTCAGCCTGAGGGCGACGAAAACGGTCGGCAAATTCAGGAATTCTTCTCGGCGGAAAATTCGGAAAACCTCTGCGAATCGCAGTTTTCCGAGCCGTCCGCCGAAACCGAATTTGAAGAATTTGCACAGGAAACGGGGCAGGACATTCAAGTTACCGAACCGATTTTCGAATCTCAGACCGATAAAAATAACGATTACGAATCGAAAGATTTTGAAATAATGACAAAAGAAGATTCTCACATTCAGGAAAACGCTTCTCAAGTCGAAGAAAATTCTCAGGCAAAGGACGAAGAAATTTCTCAACCGGCATACATTGCCGAAGAATTTTTTGAACCCGTCGTAAAGGAAACCTTCGCGGAAAATGAAAGCCCGGCTGCCAGCGATTTCGAAACCGCAGACGAGATTGAGGAAATCTGCGTTGACGAAAACGAGACGCTCGACAATTATTTTCAGG
>DASVRL010000332.1:0-11848 GCA_036388635.1 Pyrinomonadaceae bacterium | reverse complement strand
CAAAAACCTTCTTTATCGCGACGGCGAACCAGCTGGCGCCGATTCCGATGCCTTTGCGCGACCGGATGGAGATTATTCAGCTGGCGGGCTATTCGGACGTCGAGAAACTGAACATCGCCAAACAGTATCTGATTCCGCGACAGGTTAAGGAAAACGGTTTGTCGCCGGAGCAAATCGAGATTACCGACGACGCGATAAATCTTTTAACGTCGCGATATACGCGCGAAGCCGGAGTTCGCCAACTGGAAAGAACCGTCGGCAATCTGGCGCGAAAAGTCGCCTTACGCGTCGCGCAGGGCGGTGATGGCGGCGGCGATAAAGTAATCATCACGGCGCAGGACGTGAAAGGCTATCTCGGCGCGCCGCGATTTTATCCCGAAGAAGCGCGCAACGAATTGCCCGCCGGCGTCGCCACCGGAATGGCTTGGACGGAAATGGGCGGCGAAGTTCTGTTTATCGAAGCGACCGGGCTGCCGGGCGGTTCGGGCTTGATGCTGACCGGGCAGCTCGGCGACGTGATGAAGGAATCGGCGCAGGCGGCGCGTTCATATCTTTGGTCGCACGCTTCCGAACTCGGCATTGACCCCGAAGCAATCAAGCAAAACGGCGTTCACGTACACGTTCCGGCGGGCGCGATTCCGAAAGACGGTCCGAGCGCGGGCGTGACGATGGCTTCGGCGCTGGCTTCGCTTTACACGGGCAGAAAAGTTCGGTCAGATACGGCGATGACCGGCGAGATTACGCTTTCCGGCTTGGTGTTTCCGGTCGGCGGCATCAAGGAAAAAGTTCTGGCGGCGCATCGCGCGGGAATCCGGCGCATCGTTCTGCCCGAACGCAATGAAGCCGACACCGAAGAAATTCCCGAAGACGTGCGCAAAGAGCTTGAAATTATACCGGCGAAACGGATTAACGACGTGCTCGAAGCGACGCTGGAAAAGGAATCGTCTTACAACAGCGAATATATGCCTTTGATAACGTCGCATTCTTCCGCCGGAAACCGGCACGAGGCTGAACATCTGGCGATGAAAGAAGAATAAAATTCAGTGGTCGAGGCTTAATCAGATTGAATTTGCATATATGAATATATGAATTGCCGCTAGTTAAAGCTGGTTGGCTGAATTGAAAAATAAAAAAGGCTTTCGCCGAATTTATAAAATAAAGAATTTTCCGTCCGGCTTTGGCTAAAGCAATAAGGAAAATAATTCGGATTAAATTCGGCTCGAGCCGCTTGTTTTTCAACTAATCTTGTCCGCCAGCTTCGGCTAGCGGCAATTCGTAAAATCAAATCTCTGCGCGATATTTTTCAATCGTCAAAACCCGCTACAAATTCGTTAATTTTCCGCCTCATTTCGGCGCAATCGGGCTTTTCAAAAAAAAAATCCGAAAAATTGCATTTTTCTATTAGCAATTCGCCGGAAATTCGGTATATTCTAAATAGTTTAGTGCTGCGTGTTGAGAAGTTGCCTTCCCTGAGCCGAAAACTCAAATTTCCTTGATGAGCAAACCTTTGGGAGCATTTATCCCAACCCGCCGCGTTTTGTAAAAATTTGAATTTAAAACACGAATATTCATTGTAACCGTAATGGCATTACCAAAATCTTTATTCAGCTTATTTTCCAGCGATTTGGCGATTGACCTCGGCACGGCGAACACGCTCGTCTATGCCAAAGGTCGCGGCATCGTCGTCAGCGAGCCTTCCATCGTCGCGATTAACAAAGTGACCAATCAGGTCGAAGCCGTCGGGCGCGACGCCAAAGAAATGCTCGGGCGCACGCCGGGCAACATCGTGGCGATTCGCCCGATGAAAGACGGCGTGATTGCCAATTTCGAGGTCACGGAAAAAATGCTCCAGCACTTTATCCGCAAAGCGCACAACGGAAAATCCTGGGTGCGCCCGCGCGTCGTGATCGGGATTCCTTCGGAAATCACGCAGGTCGAGCGCCGCGCCGTCGAAGATTCGGCGTATCGCGCCAAAGCGAGCGAAGTTTATCTGGTCGAAGAAGCGATGGCGGCGGCTATCGGCGCCGGCTTGCCGATTACCGAGCCGCACGGCAATATGGTCGTCGATATCGGCGGCGGCACGACCGACATCGCGGTCATTTCGCTTTCGGGCATCGTCTATTCGCGCGCGGTGCGCGTCGCCGGAAACGAGATGGACGAATCCATCACCCAATTTATCAAACGCAAATACAATCTGCTTATCGGTGAGCGCACGGCGGAAGCCATCAAAATCGCGCTCGGTTCGGGCTTTCCGCTCGAAGAACCGCTTTCGATGGAAGTTCGCGGGCGCAACTTAATCGAAGGCATCCCGAAAACCATCACGATTACCGACGAGGAAATCCGCGAAGCGCTTTCGGATGCCGTCGCGACGATCGTCAACGCCGTCCGCGTGGCTCTGGAAAGAACGCCGCCGGAGCTTTCCGCCGATATCGTCGAGCGCGGCATCGTTCTGACCGGCGGCGGCGCCTTATTAAAAAATCTCGATAAACGTCTGATGATTGAAACCGGCTTGCCGGTCGTCATCGCCGACGACCCGCTCTCCTCGGTTGTTCTCGGCACGGGCAAAATGCTTTCGGATTTCGAACTCCTGAAGCGCGTCAAATGGGATAATTCACTGATGACAGGAAATTAGCGCATTTATCATTTAACATTTATCATTGAACAAGTATTCAGCGATAAATGTTAAATGTTGAATGATAAATGAAAAATGGTTGAGCGCAGTCAGAAAGAAGTTTGGAGACTCACGCCGTGGCTGATGGTTGCCCTGCTTTTGGGCAATTTTGTTCTGATGGCTTGGGATGCGAAGACCGATTCGCAGCAGCGCGTGATTCGCGTCTGGACGCAAGCCGTCGCCGATTTCGTCCAATCGCCCGTGACGACCGTCAGCTCGGGCGTTTCCAATTATTTTCAATCCTTTTCCAATCTGCGCGGTGCTGCCAGCGAAAACGAACAGCTGAAACATCGCGTTCAGGAACTCCAGGTCGAGCTTCAGAGCAAGGAAAGCCTCGCCGCCGAAAACGAGCGTCTCAAATCGCTTTTAACTCTCAAGGAAGAATCCAAATATCCGATTCTGACGGCGAAAGTCATCGGGCGCGACCCTTCAGGTTGGTTTAACACATCTATTATCAATCGCGGAACCGTCGACGGCGTCAAGCTGAATATGCCGGTCGTCACCAACGGCGGCTTGGTCGGCAGAGTTATGGCGGTCGGACCGCTGACCTCGCAGGTGATGCTTTTGACCGACGATAAATCCGGCATCGCCGGCATCGTCGGCGAGCTTGGAACTTCCAACGCGCTCGGCGTCATTAAAGGCACCAACGAAAAAGAACTGGTCGAGATGCGCTACGTGCCGGGAAGCATTCCGGTGCAGGAAGGCGAATCGGTTTTCACCACCGGACAGGACGGAATTTATCCGGCGGGTTTGAAAATCGGTGAAGTCGTCAAGGTCGAATCCGGTTCGGCGACGACGACGCACGCGATTCTGGTCAAACCGGGCGGCTCGTTGAATTCGATGCAGGAGGTAGCGGTTTTGCTTTACGAAGCGCCGCCGCCGCCGAAATTTGAACAAACTTTGCCGAATGCGGCGAAAACGCCGAGCACAACCAATAGACGACAAAGATAAAAGAAGCCGTAGGAACTGATGGAACAAGTAAAGCTGACAATTGCCCTAATCATCGCAATTTTGCTCCAATGGTCGCTTCGCAATGTGGCGGAGCCGTTCGCGTTTATAGATTTTCCTCTGATCGTCGTCGTCTATGCCGCCTTACAGAGAAACTCGATTCGGGCTTTGCTTTTCGGGACGATTGCGGGCATCGCCGTCGATGCTTTGAGCGGCGGTCTGCTCGGCACCAACGGTTTCTGTAAAACGTTGATTGCATACGCAGTTTCGGAGATTGCCCGGCGGGTCTATATGGACAACCTTTTGCTCCGCATTCCCGTCATAGCAGGTGCTTGTCTGGTGAATGGTCTGCTTTACTACGCGATGCATCGTATTTTGGGTCAGGAACCGACCAATCCGGTCGTTAATACGATTGCTTACACGCTGATCGGCACGACTATCGCCGGAACGATTGTTTTCCTGATTTTGGACAGTCTTTCGATGGAAAAAAGAAGCGCCAGAAAACGCGACATCTTTACGCCGCGCCGGCAAACGCGACGCCGTAACCCGATTCGACTTGGAAGAAGAACCTAGATATTTTCGAGCTTAGATTGGCGATTGGTGATTGGAAGCGGAATTTGGCTTGAAGCCAAATAAATTTGAAAAAATAATTTTCTTACCGGCTCGCCAATCGCCAATCTAAACTCGCAAATCATATATGAAACTAATTGACCATTCGCAAAACCTGCCTATCCGCGTCAGCACAATTCAGATAATTGCTTTTATTCTGTTTGCGCTCTTGGGCGCGCGTCTTTATTATTTGCAGCTTGTCAAAGGCGAGTATTACGCGGAAAAGGCTGAGAATCAGAGAGTTCGATACATTCCGATTCCGGCGCCGCGCGGCGCGATTCTCGACCGTAACGGAACCTTGCTGGTCGATTCGCGTCCGACGTACAACGTCGTTTTGTCGCACGAGCCGATAAAATCCATCAACGTGCTGGAACGTCTCGACGATTATTCGCGCGGTCTGAAAGTCGACCGTCAGTACCTGCTCGAACGCCTGAACCTGATAAAAAAACAGCCGGAATTCGAGGCGATGGTTATCAAGGAAGCGGCGACGATGGAAGACATCGCGTGGGTCGACGCGCACACTCTGGAATTTCCCGAACTGCGCGTCGAACTCCAGCCCCAGCGCCATTATCCTTACGCCGAAAAGCTCGCGCATATGCTCGGCTATGTCGGCGAAATCAGCCCGAAACAACTGGAAAAACCCGAATACGCGAACTTTAAGCCGGGCGATATTATCGGTAAAGGCGGGCTGGAACAATATTACGACCGGCATCTGCGGGGCGTTCCAGGCTACCGGAAAGTGCTGGTCGATTCGCGCGGTCGCGTCCAGAGCGAACTGGAAGTCGTCCAGCCGCAAGCCGGGCAGGATTTAGTTTCGACCATCGACATTGATTTGCAGATGGCGGCGGAAGAAAGTCTCGCCACTTCCATCACCAAACGCGGAACGATTATCGCAATGGACCCGCGCAACGGCGAGATTCTGGCGATGGCGTCCCTGCCGAGCTACGACCCGAACGTTTTCGTCAAAGGCAGCACGACGCCCGAAGGACGCAAACAAATCGCGCAGTATTACACGAACGAAGAGCGCCCGCTTTTAAACCGCGCCATTCAGGGACGTTATCATCCCGGCTCGACCTGGAAAATTCCCGAATCAATCGCCGGTCTTCAACAGGGCGCGATATCGGTGAAAAACTCGCACGTCGCCTGCGGCGGGGGCATCACCATCGGCAACAAATTCACGCGCTGTATGGGCAGCCACGGCAGCCCGCCGGTCGATTACGCGATTACGCATTCGTGCGACGGTTATTATTATCGTCTGGCTCTGAAAATGGGCGTCGAAGGCTTAATCAAGATGGTCGAGGAATTTGAATACGACAAGCCGACCGGCATCGATTTACCGAACGAGAAAGTCACGCGCACGCCGAAATACTGGAAACCGTATGTCGAAAAACGCGAAGGAAAATGGAGCGACATCCGCACGGTTTTCGCTTCCATCGGTCAGGACACGGTCGAAGCGACGCCGATTTCGATGCTGCGCGCCGTTTCGGTCGTCGGCGTCGAAGGCAGAATGTATGTGCCGCATCTTTTAAAGGAATTTAAGGAAATCGCGGCGGTCGGCGAAGAAGGCACGCCGAGTTATTTTCCGGCGCGTCCGGCTTTCGGTTTCGCGCATCCCGAACCGAAAATTATCGAGATGACGCCCGAGCAGAACGCGGTTATTTTGAAAGGAATGTGGGGCGTCGTCAACAATGGCGGAACCGGCGCAAGGCTGAAAATCGAGGGAGGCTTCGACCTTGCCGGTAAAACCGGAACGGCGCAAAACTCGGCGCTCGGCTCGGGCGGCGCGAAAGACCACGCGTGGTTTGTCAGCTTCGCTCCGTCAAGCAAACCGGAAATCGCCGTTATCGGCTTAATCGAAAACTCCGGTTTCGGCGGAACGCACGCCGGACCGGCAGTCAAAAACGTCTACGACGCATATTTGCGCAAAAACTATCCGCAAATACTCGGCGGCGGCGAAGAACAATTAGTGGCAAAGAGATAATACATTTATCATTGAATATTTATCATTTATCAAAAACAATTGATGAATGTTCAATGATAAATGACAAATGACAAAAATGGTTGCAATTATCGAAAAACGCAGTTTGAGAGATTTCGATTGGCTATTGGCGATTCTGGCTATAGCCATTGTCTGTTTCGGCATCTGGCAGATTCACAATGCCGTCCCGACCGAAAATTACTGGCAGAAACAAATTATCGGTTTGGGAATTGCGACCGTCGTGATGCTGGTTGTTTCCTTTACCGATTACCGGCGGCTGGTCGATCTGGCGCCGATGTTTTACATCGGCGGCTTGATTTTACTGATTCTCGTGCTGACGCCTCTGGGAGTCAAGGTCAACGGGCAGCAGGCGTGGCTGAAGCTGCCGCTTATCGGACAATTTCAGCCGTCGGAATTCGTCAAAATTCCGGTCGTTTTGATGCTGGCAAAATATTTCGGCGAAAAGCGGCGGGGCGGCGGCGTTTTAAGATTAAAGGAATTTCTTATCGGCGTCGGGATTCTGGCGGTGCCCGTCAGCTTGATTATGCTCGAACCGGACGCCGGGCAATCTCTGACTTATTTTCCGCTTCTGGCAGTCGTATTGTTTTTGTCGTCAATCAAGATTCGCTACATCATTTTGACGATGTTAGCCGGCTTGCTGTTCGTGCCGCTGGCGTTTTATGTCGGCGTCCAGACGGGTAAAATAAAACAGTATCAGATTGAGCGCGTCAACGTTATTTTAGACCCGGAAAACGCCGACCCGCGCGGTTACGGTTATCACACGGTGCAGTCGATGATAACGGTCGGGCAGGGCGGCTTGACGGGAATTAAAGGCGATTCGGAAAAATCGCAGAGCGCTCTGAAATTTTTGCCCGAACCGCACACGGATTTCATCTTTGCGGTGACGGCGGAAAACACAGGCTTTCTCGGCTGTATTTCATTGCTGCTGGCGTATGCTTTGCTGATTTCGCGCTTGATTGCGGGCGCGCGGCATTCGTCCGACCGCGCAGGAATGCTCGTGATTATGTCGATTGTCGGCGGCATCACGTTTCAGATTTTTATCAATATGGGAATGGCGCTCGGATTTTTGCCGGTCATTGGCGTTCCGCTGCCATTGATGAGCGCCGGTCTTTCGGCGGTGCTCTCGACCTTTACGGCAATCGGTTTCGTGTTGAGCGTCCGAATGCGTCGATTCGTCAATTAAAGAAAACGATGAAAGAGAAACGCGTGAACGATGAGTGGCAGATTCGGCAGCTCGAATTCCGCGTTCATCGTTTTCTTTACCTGTGGTAAAATCGGTTTTAGAAAGAGGTTTTAAAAATGGCGAAAGAGTTAAAACGTTTAACCAGAGAAGTAGAAACAATTCCGAACGGCAGAAGAAGAAATTTCTGGAGCTACATTTGGTTTCCGACCGCTTTGATGCTGGCGCTTTCGGCTGGCGGTATGACGGGCGTGCTCGGGTCTTATTATCTGAACAATTCAAGCGTCACGACGGAAGTTTCCGCGCTCGCGACGTATCGCCCGCCGGAAGTGACAAAGATTTACGCCGACGACGGCGAGACGGTTCTGGCGGAGTTCGCGCTCGAAAAACGCATCCCGATTAAATATGCGGACGTGCCGAAAACTGTCGAAAACGCGCTGCTGGCAATCGAAGATTATCGCTTCTACCAGCATAACGGCATTGACCCGTATCGCATCGCAGGCGCGGCGTTCAGAAATCTGACCAGCAACAAAACCGAAGGCGCTTCGACCATCACGCAGCAGCTCGCCAAAAACCTTTTTCTCTCGCGCGAGCAAACCTACACGCGCAAAGTCACCGAATGGATGATGGCTTTGCAGATCGAGCGTTTTTACACCAAGCAGCAGATTCTTGAGATGTATATGAACTACATCTTTCTCGGCGCCGGTTCATACGGCTTTGAAGCCGGTTCGAGAACATATTTCGGAAAACCGCTCAAGGAAGTGAATCTGGAAGAAGCCGCGCTTCTGGCGGCAATTCCGAAATCGCCCGAATATTCGCCGACGCGCAATATGGAAAAGGCGAAAGAGCGCCGCGACATCGTCTTAGACCAGATGGCGAAATACGAGTATATTTCGCAAGCCGAAGCCGATACCGCGAAAGCCAAGCCGATTAAGCTCGCCGATTCGGCTTATTACCAGGCGCTGCCGAAATCGACCGCCTGGGACTACCCGATTGAAGAAATCCGCAAATATCTGGAAGAAAAATACACGACGCGCATCGCGCAGGGCGGCTTGCAGGTTTACACGACGATTAACGTCGAAGCGCAAAAACTGGCGACGAAATCCGTCCGCGAAGGCTTGCGCCGTTACGATAAAGGTCGCGGCTGGCGCTCGGATTATCAAAACATTCTACTGGATGAAAATAACGAGAACGCGGTGATTTCCGACCCGAAACAGGTTCAGCGCAAGCTCGATTCTTTCAAACACGCCGACTGGTATGAAGATACTTACGAAAAAGGCGAGTTTATCAAAGGTTTGGTCATAAATGTCGATGCGGCAAAAGACGAAGCAACCGTTCGCTTCGGCAAATATAAAGCCGTTTTAACTGCCAAAGATATGGGCAGAAGCGGCAAAAAGCCGAAAGACGAATTGAAAGCGGGCTATCTGGCGGAGTTTGAAATCAAGGATGTCGACGACGAAAATCAGACTTTAAAAGTCGAGCTGACGCAAGTGCCGGAAGTGCAGGCGTCAATCGTCTCGATAAACGCCAAGACCGGCGAAGTCGTCGCCATGGTCGGCGGCTACGACTACGCGACCAGCAAATTTAACAACGCGACGCAGGGCTTGCGGCAAACCGGCTCGGCGTTCAAACCTTTTATTTACACGGCGGCGGTCGAATGGGGAATGACGCCGGACGGAGTGGTCAGCGGCGCGCCGATAAAACGCGGCGGCTGGATGCCGCACAACTATGACGGCAGCTTAAGCCATCCGAACGTGCCGATGAAAATCGCGCTGGCAAAATCTTATAATCTCGCCGCCGTACACTTGCTCGACCAGGTCGGCGTGCAGACCGGCGCCCAGATGGTTCGGCGTTTCGGCATCACGAATCCGATGGCTCCGTATCTGCCGTCGGCGCTCGGAGCAAGCGAAGTTTCGCTGTTTGAGATGGTTTCGGCTTATTCGGCTTTCCCGAATAAAGGCATCCGGATGGAGCCGCATTTGATTCGAAAGGTCTTGGACCGCGACGGCAAAGTGCTGGAAGAATGGGAAAAAACTTCTTCGAAGGTGACGAGCGAATACGTCGCGCTGACGATGGTCGAGATGATGACGGGCGTCGTTAAAGCCGGCGGAACGGCGACCGGCGCAAATGCGAGCGGACATCCGCTGGCAGGAAAAACCGGCACGGTCAACGACCAGACCGACGTCTGGTTTATCGGTTACACGCCGACTTATGTGACGGGCATCTGGATGGGAAATCCGACCAAAAAAGAATCGCTCGGAAGCGGAATGACGGGCGGAAAAGGCGCAGTTCCATTTTTCAACGGGTTTATGGTTCCGTTTATGAAGGACAAGGAACGCGACACTTTCCCGAAAGCGCCGCCGATTCCGTCCGACATTAAGGCTCTGGTCGAACAGCGTAAACGCGAAGAACTGGAAAAACTGGAAAAAGCCGAAGAAGCCGGACGAAAGCTCGGCGTCAGCTTCAGTCCGGGACCGAGATACAGCAAGACCGGAGATGCCGCTTCGAGCAATACGACCACGACGGATTCAGGGCTGGTCGTCACGCCGGACGAGACGACGAAACCGGCAGATAATCCGCCGCCAAACAATCCGCGCGGTAATGACGACCCGAAACCGAATCGCCCCGCAGCGACGGAAAATCCGGTGAAGAAACCCGATCCGCCGGTCGAAAAACCGAAACCGGAAGGCGAGAAGAAAAAAGGGAAAAAGGGCGACGACGACAATTAATGTTATGAGCGATGAGTTTTGAATCTGAAACGGCTTTAAACGACCTCAAAACTCAAAACTTAAAATAAAAAAAATAAAGGCGAAACGATTTCAAAACCGTTCGCCTTTTTTGTTTTGCGCTTAGCGAAAATGTTATTCTCAGTTGTAAGCACTTCAATATTTTATGCTCAGAAATTTCACTCAGCCGCGGCGCGTCGTCATTACCGGTTTCGGATGCGTGACGCCCATCGGAATCGGACGCGAAGCCTTCTGGCAATCGCTGAAAACAGGCAAAAGCGGCGTCAGCCGAATCGAAAGTTTCGACGTTTCCGACGCGAAAGTAAAAATCGCGGCTGAGATAAAAGATTTTGAGTGGGAATCGGAATTAAACGCGAAAGACCGGCGGCACGTTGCGCGCACCGTCCCGCTCGCTCTGGCTTCCGCGCGCGAGGCTTTAAAAGACGCGCAAATCCAGCCGGAAAATTTATCGCTCGAAGAAAAAAGAAATTTCGGCGTCGTTTTGGGAACGGGCGGCGGCGGTTTGGCATTCACCGAACGGCAGTATGTTTACTGGCTGACGGGCGAGCCGCAAAAAGCCAGCGTTTACACGATTCCGTCTTCGACACACGGCGGTTTATCGAGCGAGCTTTCGATGCAGTTCGGCTTGCACGGGCTTTCGCACATCGTTTCGACGGGCTGCACCAGCTCCAGCGACGCAATCGCCTACGCGGCGCAGCACATCGCGCTCGGCAAACAAAACATGATGCTCACGGGCGGAGTCGATGCGCCACTCGCGCTCGGTATTTTAAAAGGCTTTGATTTGATGACCGTTCTGACGGACAAATGGAACGACGCGCCGGAGAGAGCTTCGCGCCCGTTTGATAAAAAACGTTCGGGCATCGTTCTGGGCGAAGGCGCGTGGATTTTCGTGCTGGAAAATCTGGAAAATGCGCTCTTGAGAGATGCCAAAATCTACGCGGAAATTTCCGGTTACGCTTCGACGTGCGACGCTTTTCACCGCGTCCGTCTGGAGGAAAACGGCGTCGAGCCGGCGCGCGCGATGACGCTGGCGATGCACGACGCCGATTTGGCGCCCGAACAAATCGATTACATAAATCTGCACGGAACCGCGACCGAGCTAAACGACCGCATCGAAACCAAAGCCATCAAAATCGCTTTCGGCGAATACGCTTACAAAATCCCGATGAGCGCGACCAAATCGCAAATCGGACATCCGCAGGGCGCGTCCGGCGCGGCGGGAATCGGCGCGGCGCTTTTGGCTTTAAACGAAAACATCATCGCGCCGACGATAAATCTGGACGAAGCCGACGAGCTCTGCGATTTGGATTACGTTCCGAACGCGGCGCGCGCGGCAAAAGTAAAAACCGCGCTCTGCAACTGCATCGGCTTCGGCTCGAAAAATTCGGCTCTGGTTTTACAAAAAAATAATTTTTGACTGTATTTCCGGCAACTGATCCGTTAATTTTTACCGCGCATGACAGGCTGCGTCCAGGCTAATTTTCCGTTCGATTCGATCACTTTGGCGCGCACGTACGCTTCGTCGCCGCGAAATTGATAAACCGCCGGATTAGTAATCGCTTCGCTGATAACGCGCCCGTTTTTGCCGATAAACTGCACGCGATATTTGCTCGATCTCTCTTCGTTGATAGTGATAGCGATGCTTTTGTCGCTGACTTGATAATCGGTTAATTCGACGCCGGTCGAGGCATAAA
>DASVRL010000331.1:0-3740 GCA_036388635.1 Pyrinomonadaceae bacterium | reverse complement strand
TTCAGCATATTGAGCGGCGGCGTGCCGGCGATGATTGACGTTGCTATTACGTCCAAACTGAAAATAGCGACCGTTCCTTTAACGTCGTCGTATCCCAAAACATACATCAAACCGGTGACGACGAACGGCTGAACTTCGCTGAACGCCTGAGTCGGGAAGCTTCTCTGATTCATAAAAGTATAAGGCTTGGAAAGAGTGTAATCATCATTTACTTCATAAAACCCGAAGAAGCCTTTTTTCTTTTCATACGTCATCAAATAAGATTTATTGCCGAGAACAAATGATTTAAGCGTGTCCCAGGAATACAGATCCAAATCGCTGCTGCCGGTGGCGATTGCCTGAATATACGGTGCATTTTCGGTCAGTCGATACACGTCCAGCAGCTTTGTGGTGTTGTTAAACGCATACAAAATGCCCGCGTCTTTGCCTTGCAGCGTAATCATACCGGTATAACCTTCGGGCAGAGCCGAATCGCCGACGGAAAGCTGTTCTAAAGTTACATTTGTTGCGTTTGCGGAAACCGAATAGATGGTTGTCATATATTTCCTTTTTTAGTATTTATTTAGATAATCGATTCTACGAATAACGGCAGCGGCACGTCGTCGTTCAACGAGACCTGAAAATAACTCAACCGCGCGGGATTTCCTTTGCCTGCCAGTTCTATCAACTGGAAGCCGTGATTATACCAGTTCTGCTCTTCCACTTTAGTCAGACTCAACGTCAAATCGGCTTCTTTGAGCGGAACCGGATAATTTACTTTATAAGGCTCTTCCGTATCCTGTACCGGAATGGCGCTGTGTCCGGCGCAGCGACCCTTCGGCAGATTTTTGTAGATTTGCATAAATTCGTCGTCCGACGACCAATCGGCGGGTCTGTAATTATCTTCAAAAATGACCAGATTATGTTCGTGTCCCCAAATCCAAGCGCCGACGCGGTCGCCGAAAAAGCTACCAAACTGCTGCCATAAACCGGTATTGACCCAAAGGCGATTCGGGTCTTTCGGGTCAGGCGTTTCGGTGCCGGGCAAGAAAGCCTGCGCGACTCCGCAAACGTCCAATGCGGAATAAAGCTGGTGATGCGAAAGCAGCACCGCGCGACCCGTGAAATTTTTCAATTTATCCTGGTGCCAGATTAGCTCATCCGGTCGAACCGTCACCATAGCGACCGGGCTGGTCGTATCTTTCTGCGGCAGGTCGGCTTCGGCTGGGTTTAAAAAATAAGGATTGAAATGCTTTGACCAGTGCGGGTCGCTCGCGCCGTCGGGTTTTGAAATCTCTCCGATGTGGAGATGTTCGAGAACGGCTTTTTGCGCGCCTTTGGCGACATTCATATAATGCCCGTTGTATCCGGTGTCGAGCCCGAGAAACTGCCATCCGTCGTCTTCGGAACGCAGACAAAAATAACTGGCTTGCTGCGCCTGATCGGGTTTGTAAATCAGTTTGCCCGAATCCAGCGCGTCGAGCAGCGAAACGGCGCCGGTGAAATATTCGTGATTTCCGGGAACAGTGAAAAACGGCGCGCGGCAGTTTTCTTTTTTCAGTACGCGGCGAACCATATCCACCAGCCGATGACGGGTTTCGCGCCTGGTGCCGGAAAAATAAATATCGCCTAAATGAAGAATCGCATCCGGTTTAAATTTGCAGGCGGCGGATAAGACATTGGCGGCTTCCTCAGTTCCCGTGCCGATATCGCCGACGATAATGATGCGCGCATTCGCCGGCAGCTTCCATTCTATAACGCCGTAATCGAGACTGCCTTTTCCGGCGTCATCTGCCTGCCAGGAACGATATTTCGGAACCGCGCCTTGGTGATAAGGATATTGCCAGTAATATTTGTAATACTGCACAAACATTTGCTGCCACAGCGGATTGCCGAACTTGTATTCGGCGATTTCTTTTTGCAGGGAAACTTCCTTTGCGGCATCATTTCCGATTTTGGCGTGCGCCATTTTATGATGCAGAAAAGAAAGATACGCCTGCACGGCAAGCTCATCGGTCGAATCTTTACCGGGGTCTTTGAGCGGCGCGTTTCGCTCCATCGCGCGGCAATAAATATCCGTCGCTTTCATTAATGGATGACCCGTGTCGATTCCGTAGGCAGTGGTTCTGGTTTGTTTGGTTTCTCCGGCAAGCATTTCCGCCGCGCAGGACTTCCACAAAGCAAGATGCGGCACTTCAAAATGTTCGATGGCTTCCATAAAATTTGTTAGCTGACCGGAATTGTTTTAGCGGGTCTGGTTAATTGAATATTAATCGAAGCGTTTTCGGGTTTGGTCAAATCTATGCCGCTCCATTTGTTCCATAAACCGGCGCCGAGCGTCAGCGGGCGCGGGCTGACTTGCATCTGAACCCGAGTTAAAGCCGCAAAGCCGTCCAGGCATTTTGAAAAATTTCCGTCCGTCTTGGCGGCGCTGTGCGCCCAGGCGACCGCATAATCATTGCCGCCGCAAACCAGCGCGGCGTCGATATTTTTCGGAGCATTTGTTTTAAAGTCAGCCGCCCATTTATAGACGGAAGCCAGAAAATCCGCCGGACTGACGTTTTCCGGTCTGCCGCCGACGACGTGCGAAGTTTGACCGAGCATCCAATCGGCGGGATTATCGAACAGAAAATACGGCTGTTCGGCAATTAATTGAGCCGCCGTTTCGGGGAGCGCGAGCGGAACTTCAGGCAGATGACTGCGATTCATATCGTAGGCGTCGCCGTGAAGATTTTGATAAATTCTGACGGCGATAGCGCCGTTTGCCAGGTCGTGCGCTTCGGGCGTCGCCCAAAACATCAGCGCCGTTTGGTCGGGCACCGCCGCCGGTTTATTTTTTTGCGGAACCATCGTCGGCAGATAAGCTCTCAAACCGACTTTGGGCTGCAAAAGGGCGCAAGCCGGAACGAAAACGCTTCCCAGAAAATCCGTAAATTGCGCGTAGCTTCGGGGCGGCGGCGCCATAAATCCGCGCCAGACGTAAACGGAATTCGGCGCGACCCGGTATGATTTGGGTTTGCTGGACATAATTATTCGTTTTTAGACCGCGTTATTTCGTTTGAACTGCATATTAAAGGTGCTGCCGGCGACGACGTTCATACCCGACCAGACATCGTAAATATCAATCGGCAGAAATGTCGGCGCGGGAGTCAGAACCTGATTCCATCCGGTCAGAATCGGCGTTAAGTACGGAATGCCGCTGATCGGATTATTCGTTCCGGGCGCTGATGCGCCGAGTTCCCAATACACCAGGTAATCATTGCCGATGCAGGCTATCGCGCCGTTTAAACCGGGCGAGAGAGATTGAATTTTTTTCAGCGCGTCGGCAATATTTGTTCTGAATGTGTCAAAATCCACTGAGCGCGGGCGTTCGGCGACCAGATGTTTAATCGAGCCGTTCATCCAATCCGCTTCCTGATCGATCAGGAAAACCGGCGCATCCGGATTTAATGACGAAGCGTCCGTAAATAAAATCGGAAAATCGGCGCGGCTTAAAGGCTCGCCGGTCGTGATGTAGCAGCCGCCGTGAGTGAGCGTATAAGTTCGGACGGCGAGCCGCGTAAAACCGTTCCAATAGGTTTGCTGCGATTTCCAGAAAAGTATCGCCGTTTCGTCCGGCACGTAATCGGGTTTGCCCGGCAGTCCTGCCGGAACGGCGGGCGTGTAGGAACGAAGCCCCGCATCTATCTGAAATTTGACGGTCGCCGGGATAAAAACAGTTCCCAGCTTGGCGTAAAACTGGTCGAGCGCGAGAGTCGGTA
>DASVRL010000330.1:0-17498 GCA_036388635.1 Pyrinomonadaceae bacterium | reverse complement strand
TTGAGGACTTGCCCTCGACTTTCTCAGCCGCTCAAAAACTCGACCTCGCCGAATATCATCTGCAAAAAAATCCCGGTAATATTCTGCTTCTGAAGGCGTACAGATCATTCGCATATGCTAACGGCTCTAAGCAGCGAGCTTTCAGCTTTCTGGATTCACAAACCGAGCAAAGGCTTTTGCCTCTTGAATGGTATCGCCAATGGCAGGATTTCAATGTTATGTTGGAGAGAAGTGATACCGAAGAGCGTCTGAGGACGAAGCTTGAGAAATTTTCCAGCGACTCATCACAGAACAATTCCGCGCTTCTTTATCTAGCCGCGCTTGACCGACGAACAGTTTCTGACAAAATCAAATACTTTAATGAAGTAATTCAAGCCAGTCCGCTGATTCTTGAAGCGAGATATGAAAAATGTGTTGCTCTGAAAAAGCTGGGAGAATTTCATCAGGCGAGGGAATCTTGTCTTGAAAGTTACAATTTATATCTTGAAATAGTAAAGAAAAGCATTAAGGAAAATATAAAAAGAGATGACGATTCAGAAGATGAAGATTCAGAAGATAGATATTTAGATGACCTGACGGAAATATACCTGCATTCAGTTTTAAGAGATAAGTTAAAGTGGAATGACTTTCTCGAAAATACCGCCGAGCAGATCATTGAGCTTGATTTCGCCCTTCACGATTACGAAAACGCAAAGAAATATCTAGGAAAAATCGAACAAAAAAAACATGCATATTCTCTTGCCTTGAATGTTTTTAGCGGTCAGGCTGACGCTGCTCGCCGGCAGCATTATGATTTGGTTAATGAAGAGCCTGAGGAAGAGGCATGGTCGGCAACGCTTCTTTTTTACTTTCTGGAGGATTTCGTAGCCCAGTCGGGGGCTGCCCAGAAGGAAAAATCTCGAGAGAATTTTAGCGGTTTGATGCAGGCATACGCACAGCTTGAAATAGGAAATTACCCGGAAGTCGAAAGATTATCAGAGTCGCTTCCTGAATCATATAGAGGTCAATTTCTTTTATTAAGCAGCATTGGAGAAGGAATCAGGAGCAAACACCAGCCCGATAACTACTGGCAAAAAGCTGAGCAGGAGTTTCGCAGAATATATCCTTATGATCCTTCGAAAATTGCCGACCTTCTCTCATCACCGACAGCGCCTGAACTGGAAAAGATTATTAATATGGATATTGAGCCTCATGAAAAAGCTCTTCTATTAATAGCAGTTGCGCAACGCTTTCCTGAATTACGTAAAAACTCTCTTGAGATAGCTAGTAAACTTGCCTACACACCGTTTCCGCCTGGGCATTTGTTACGTCGCGTAATACAGGTAATGAGCACGGAGCCTTAAATGATTCCGCTAAAAAATCAAAGCAATTTCGCAGAATACTGGGAGTGCGAAATTCGGAAATCATAAATTCAACAAACTGGCATCTTTTTCTTTTCGATTTACCCTCGAATCGCTTTGTTTTTCGCACTCCATTCGCAAAAGCGAAATTGGCTGTAGTAAATATCAAACTTAATGGTTATACAGCCTTTTTTGAACACGCCGGTTTAAGCGAAAGTAAAAACCAGCCGCGGATTGTCGGGATCGGTCGCATCTTTACTTTTTATCACCTTGTATTTCTCCAAAAAACCTTTTTCCAGATGCCCGGCGCATAGCTCACCGATTTGTCGCTTAACCTGTGAAAACTTTTCCGGAACCGGCAGCGGCATCAGTTGAGCGAAACGCCGGTAGTCGATTTCCAGCGTGTCGGACCAGCCGTCGGCGGAAACCGCCCGCAGCAAGTTCGTCAGCTCGCAGAACCGCAGCTGCTCCGCCTCAAAATTCTTCATATATTCCCAGTCGAACACCACGAACGGAACTGAGAGCATCAAGTCCAGGAACTGCTCGTTGATCCTAATGCGATACTGCGTGATTTCCTCGTCGCTGCCATCATCGAGAACTGCCGGACGCGTCACCATTTCGGGATAAGGGCTGAAATTTCTCTGTGACTGCCACGGCGGACGCCCGCGCTTCTTTTTCCCGGAATCCGCGTCGTCGTATATTTCGAGGCAGGCGCTGGTCAGAAAAACGTGTTTCAGTATCTCGTACAGCTCCTCCTCGGAAATCTTTCCGTCCAGCCCGGAGCGGCGGAGTTCGTCGAGCGGGTCGAGCAGCTCGATAATGCTCGACTCGAGAGCCTGCTGCTCGTAAAGCCGCCGTCTGAGGCAAAACAGGTCGACCTTATAAGCCGTCGCCTCGCTGATGCGGACTTCGCCGTCGGGGGCGGATCCGAGCGCCCAGCGGTTGACAAACCAGCGCAGGCGTTTGCCGCCGCTTTCGACGAACGACATTACCTCGGTGAAAGGCACTCCGGCGTCGAGTTTAAAATCGTAAAATGGTAGGAGAAATGCCTTATCCTCGAGGTGCCAGTCCTTCAATTTCGTGATGAGATTTTCCTCGACGATTCCGTCGCGCTGAATCGGATATTTCTCGGGGGCGAAATTTTCCCAAAAGGTGTCGAACAAGTCCATTGCTTTAAAATTCCTCTCGTTATAAAAAATCGTTATAAAAATATAAAAACCGGAGTCTAAGCGACTCGGCTCAACGCCGCGCATTCAGGCGAGCACGTGCGTGCCCGCCTCCAGGAAAAAGAAATGGTCGTAATAGCTGGTTTCTCTGTCGGTCTTGCTGTCGCCTTCAAGAGTAGAATTCCAGCGCGAATTCTGCGGGTCACTTGCAGGCACCAGAACGAATGCTTCCTCCCACCCTCCGCGGGAAATCGCTAGGTATAAATCTCCGTTCTCGAATTTATATCTGATTCCCAATCGCTCTAAAGTCTGATTTTCATAGTCGCCGGCGCACCAGACGTCGCCGCCGACAAAATGCGGGCACGGGATCTCTATATCCTCGCAGATCGAAAACTCGGAGTCTGCCGCGATCTCGTAAGTCACGACTTTCTGCCGGCAGAATGGGCAGTGGACGTCGAAAAAAGTGAAAGGATAACGGCTCGACCGGGAGAACACCTCCGCGCGCTCTTTGCCTGTCTCCTTGACCTCGATTCCCTCGTCGCTGCAAACGAGCCTGACCGTCTCAACCGGCTGGAAAGAGGCGTACAGACGGTAAATCTCAAGGAGACGCGCGACGCTCTTTATTTCGTGATAAACCGGCTCGTCCGAGATGCGGTAAATGCCGGGCGTAAAGGTGCCCTCGACCAGAGGGAACAATTCGACGATTTCAAGCACTTTAAACAAGTTTTGCTTGCCTGCAAGTTCCAGCGCTACAATCCGCTCTTGATGGTCATTAATCTCCTCTTCAGGCAACTCGATTCGCCGGCAAAGATAAATGCCGAAGCCCTGCCCGGTGAATTCGCTCAGATCGACCTCCAAGTGTGAGCCCTTAAGCGAGCCAGCGGGCGTCGTCAAAAGCAGTCTCGACCGCGCAGAATCGAAAGCGTGCGCCGCAATCAAATAGTTTGGTTCCCGAATCTCTCCCATCCGCAAAATCTCTTTTCCTGCAAAACATAAATCAGTCTCTCATTCCGTTTTTCCTCTTGAATCTCAGGCGAGAGGTCATAACGGGACAGTCCCGACGTCCAGCAGCGACATGCTTGACAGTCCATCGACGCTGACTAGTCATTCAGCCTGAAGGCGGATCCGGCTCAAGCGTCGTCCTCCTGCTGTTGCCGCTCCGCGTTTTCGCCCGTAGTCTTCTGTTCCGTTGGAGTCGCCCTCTCGTCCTGCTGCGCCTCGGACTTCAGCTCAACCGTGACAGGCGTGGGCGAAATCTTCCGGAAGCCTCCCTTGACCAGGATCCGGAAACCTCTTTTCACCACGTCGACAGGGTTGACCTTCACCGCTGATGATTCGTTTTCCTGATTTCCGGAACTTCCGGTAAATTTTTTGCTCGGCGACATTGTTTCCCGGCTTATTCGTAAATTGAATGAAACCTCAACTGTTTGTTATGCTTCATTGGCACTTTCTTTGAAAATCGAAACCGACAGAATTAATCGAGCAGACCGCCGTCTTCTCAATCGACATCTGACGCCGGATTCCCTTTTATTTTCAGGCTCTGGTTCGGCGCGAAGTCCGGTCAATCAATCTTCGTTGTTATTTAGCAACGAATCAAAATTATTCTTTTACGAATTATCTGTCAAATCCGACGCCCTTCATGCCGCCCGCTTTGCCGACGCTTTCGACTTGCGTCCCGCTTCACCAGGAGGAGCTGCCTGATGGGAAGAGCCAAGCGGACCAAACCGAAAAGACTGGGCGAAAAGCTGAAATTCATTCGTGAGACTCTCGGGCTGTCGTTCGAGGAAATGATCCGGCAGCTCGATTACCCGCAGATTCCTCTCCACCGGGCGAACGTTTACCGTTACGAGACGGGCAAGCTCGAGCCGCCGCTTTTGATCCTCCTGCGCTACGCCCGACTGGTTAATATTTCTACCGACGACCTGATCGACGACGAGGTCGAATTGCCCTTCAAAAAATTGCCCGTCCCCGAGCCGAAGCTTTAAGTTTCAGAACTCTTTTGCGCGATTTTTTCCGGAGATATGATTGTCCCTTAACCGGCTGAACATAATCTCGGACGCTTGCATTTCATTTTTTGCGGAAAGTAATTTCCCGTATGTGGTTTTAAGAGCCTGAAAATTATCGGCTAGCCGACACAAAAACTGCTCAAGCCCCGGTAAACATTAGTGCTTTTATCGCTCCTGTAGTTGTGCTTGACTGTGTTGCGAAAAAAGAGCCGACACGCTTTCCGACACGATTTTCTGTGTCGCCCGATGACCATCTAGTCATCTACCAAACTCCGATAAATAAAGGGTTTTTGTTTGGCTTTAATTTTTCTGTGACGACTCCTGTAATAGAATCTTTCGCCTTAGCGCAGCCTAAAATATTGAATACACAGAAATTAAACCGAAGCTGCGGCAGTCAGTCGAAAATTAAGATGAATTAATTGGATTAGTATAAAAATTATTACGGTGATTTGATTTTCGCAGGATTTTTTCAACATCTAACTTCTTTTTCGCAAACGAATTTAACAAAAATAACTACTAATTGCTGTAAGGGTTTTATTTACACAATTTATAGCTTATATAGTATATCTCTAAAACACCATTTAAGACGATTATAATGTTGCCTAAAATAGTTATTTTGAGAGCGGTAAATTCTACCCGATTTACTCTAGTTTAATGACCTTTTATAAACTAAATCCACCTGGCTGCAACGGGTTATAAAATTTTACTTGACGCCTGTCTTATTCAGACTTTTCGCGATCTTTTTTGTCAATCTCACCTACCTAAACTTAAATAATTTAACCGGGAAACGATAAAAACTGTTTATACCGTTCTTATCAAATCAGTCCGTTTGGCTTATCGCTTTCGATGCCGAAAATCATGGCAGGCAGATCCGATTTATAGGCGGGGTGGTTGCTATCATCTTAGGCGGGGTGGTTGGTTGGATACTTTAAAATCAATAACTTACGCGACTTGACATTTGAGAATAAATTTTCAATAAATGAGCTGGGAAAGTTATGAAGAATAATTATTCCGGACATTTTAGCAGAAGAGTTTGGCAATCCTGATTGATAGATCTGTCGGAAAATAAGAAAGCAGAGCAGCAACCTGAGAGCAAAACGCCCGCGCCGGAGCGAGCTTACGTTGCGAGGCGGAAAGCGAGATAGGAAATACGATTCTGCTCGCTGGGAATCGTTCGAGCTGACCGGTTATCGATAACCAGCTGATTGAACTCTCCGAGCGCTGAAGGCTAAAAGCTGCGTCGCTCTTCGAGTAGTTATTTTAAATAAAGGAAGGTAAAAATGGAACTTGAGTTAAATCAAAACGCTCACCCCCGAGAACACAATAAATCGCGGATCCAGAAGGAGATTTTTAATCAAGCCTTGAACGACGAAGCTCGACCTTTTGCAGATTCGGATGAGGCGGACCGATCAAAAAGTTTATCCAGCAGGAGAAACTCAAAAAACCGGGAGCGGCTCCTAAACCAGGTTTTCCAGCAGTACCTGGCAGAAAAATCAAATTCCGGCGAGCTTCTGGCGGTCGCGGCTTATGATCGTGGATACGCTCCGGATCGTGAAATGATCGGCACGGAAATCTACCAGCGTTTCGGCGTTCACGTCCAACTCTATCACTTATATCCAGAATGGTTCGTCAGGGAAATAAACGAGCGCGTTGCCGCGCAGCTCAAAAAACAGGGCAAGAGTAAACCGACGCTCGAAGAAAAGAAGTCGACCAGAGCCGCGGATAAAAAAAGGCAGCGTTGCTACGCCGACGTACTTGAAAAATGGCTGAGAAAGCTGAAAAAATCCGGGCGCAAATTAAAAATTAATAAATCGGGCACCGGAACCGATCATATTTGGATTTCCGAGCAATCCGGGATTCCCTATGCGCACCTGCTGAAAAGTTCGACCCAGTGCTATCAGCTCATCAAAAAGGCGCGTACCGAAATCGGTCTGGAGAAGTTTTTGACGGTCGATGACTTTATCCGCGGCGAATATACTTATCACCAGTTGCTCGATTACGGAACCGAGTGCCGTCGCGCCGAGCTGGAAGGAAAAAAGAACGCCGTCGCGCAACTCGCCAATACTCGCTTCGCCCTCCGAAAATTCTGCCGGAGCCGGGGCTTGGCGCTCGAGACGAAAATCGGAGCGGAATTGGGGGTCTTGTTCGACGCGAGCCGACAGGAGTTCGCCGCGTCGCTCAGTAACGGCAATTCAAAAAAAAAGCTTCTCTCGGAACTCGGAAAATGGGAGGGCTATTATGCGAGTCTGATTGGAACCGGCGATTTACCGGCGGATTTTCCTTCAGCCTTAAAGTTCTTAATAGAAGCCAGCGGCTGCACCTATGTTGAAATCGAGCGATTGTATGTCCCAAACAAAAAGCAGCGCTTTGGCGTGGTCGGCAACTGGGTGCGCGGATCCAGCCGCCCGTCGCTTAAATTCCTGCCGCTGATCCGTAAAATGGAGGAATTCTTTAAATTGCCGCCCGATACGCTCACCGGAAGAATTTCTTTCAATCCCCAATCGGGGGTTCAGGCAGCGTTGCGAAAAGGCGGCTTTTCCCGCCCGCCGGGAGGGAAATATGCAGTTCTGGCAGAGCTACTGCCAAATAACTTTCCTGCCCTCCCGGTCGATGAGCAGCGCTCTCTCGTAGCTGCTGCCAACCAACATCTCAAGCAGAATACCTCCGAATACCGGAACCGACAACGAAGTCTCCAGCTTGAACCGTCATACTGGCTCGGCGAGGATGATTACCCGTCCGCCTTGAACACTGAAATCGAAAAATTGATCGACTTTAAAACGGCGTCCCTGCCGCCGTCCGGGTATAAACGCAATACCTCCGCAGTCTGGAAAAAACCGGACCCCGAACCGCGCGGATCGATTGGAATCTTCCGCGCTATGCTCAGATCCGTCTTTGGCGTCTTAACGACGGCGCGGGAAAAACACGGGGGCGGCGTCCGCCTCGAACAATTGACGTTAACGCAGCTCATCCTGCCCGGCACCTGGAGACTCTTTCTCGAGTATATGGAGAGAAGACAGGGTTTTTTACCGGTTTCCACTGCGGCTCAGCATCTACTTCGGGTCTCGTCGTTAATTTCCCGGAAATTCGGATGGATCTCGCAGAGCCCGTGGCTGGCTGAGAGATTGGAGCCCCTTCCAGGAATACTAACTGAACAGGATGTCGCCCAGGCGAAATCGGACTGGAACGGATTTTTAAGGCGGATCGAGCCGGAACTGCGCGAACTTATGGCGCAAGTCGTCGCCCTCGATAAGGCGGCGCCTCGCAGCCGGGATAGTCATTTGCCGATCCTCCCGATTCTCGAAAGCGATGCGCCGCTGGAAATTATGCGCGAGGCTTTGGAGCAGTACGAGCAAAAAATTCCGAACCTGCATCTGGCACCGACGGAGGCCGCTCTCGGACTGCGCAACATCATCCTTTTACGGATTTTGACCGAAACGGCGCTCAGGCGTCACAATATAGTCAGCCTGACGTGGAACCTAGATAATACCGGGCAGCTGTTCCGCGCTAAAAACGGGCATTATGAAATAGAGATCCCACATACCTTGTTCAAAAATTCTCAATCCGGATTCTTCGGTCCGCCGCGGGCTAAATACCCTTACCGGGTCAAGCTTTCAAAAAAACTGACGACGCTCATCGATGAGTATTTGCTTGACGCTCGAGCTCATCTGGTAAAACAGTGGAACGTCGCCGAAAGGAAGAACAGTCATCGGGACGGAGGTTTTTTCTTCGTCTCCTCCTCGCACGGCAAGCGCCAAGGACTGAGCGGCGACGCCGGCGCGCTGGTCGTCCGCAACTTCAGCCGGATACATCTGGTTTACAATCCGCTGACTGGAACCGGCATTAAAGGCGTTGAGTGTTTCGGCATGCATGCGGTCCGTCACATTGTCGCAACTCATATCCTCAAGAAAACAGGCTCGTTCGCCGATGCCGGCGCGGCGATTCAAGACTCGGAGATTACCGCCCGACGCCATTACGCCCGTTATCTGCCGAGTGACCGCGATAAGCGGTTCCGGTCTTTGATCACAAGCCTCATGGAGAATGATGCGGAATGAGCGGCGACGAATTAAATAAAGCCGGACTCGAAAGTTTGTGGCGCTCGCAGAGCAAGCTGCGGAGAAATCTTCCAGCTGTCCAGTGGCTCAGTACCGTGAAAGGGTTAACGCAGGAAACGATCGATAAATTTTATCTCGGACTGGGAGAGCCGGTTAAACTCAAAAACGGCCGCCTCTGTCTCGACGCGCTTTCCGTCCCGGTGATTGGGCGCGACGGGGCTCCGAAAAGGCGACGGATTTATTACTGCATTCCGAAAATTACCGTCGATCCGAAAGACAAAAACGGATGGACGCACGGGGAGCCGGTCGCTTATTATTCCGAAACGGTCAGCGGCAAAAAACGCATTTTCGTCTGCGATGATGCAGCGGACGTCTGGCGACTCGACCAGGAAACGCGGGAAACGCCCGGTTTTGCCGATTTTTTGATCGTCTCCTCGACGCACCGCGGCATTCCGGGGGGCGAGTTATTCGATCCGGAATTCTGGACTCCGTTTGAAGAAATTTTTTTCGGGCAGCGAAAAGACGAAAACGGCGACCGGGCGTCCGAAAATTTAAGAAAATTCTGCTTTGCCGAAATCAAGCGCGCCCTTCTTCCCGAAGGCTTAGAAAGCTGGGCAGATTTTTTTAACGCTGGCGGCTCCCCGGAACAATTTGCCGCGATACTCCGCTCGGCTCAATCGATGTCGTCTTCTGACGGTCCGGAACAGGAGGACGCGTCCGGGGAAGCACTCCTTGGCGAATTTGCTATTGAACCCGTCAATTGTAACGGCGGTTTCACCGGTGGGCGTCTCTACTACCCTTATCGCGTCGAAAAACGCGAGATAGAGCGCACAAAACACCGCAACGGCACGATTTCGGAGTCAGTCGTGACCAGCCTTCTGACAAAAGTCGTGCGCTCGGACGGCGCCGTGCTGGATATTGGTCATCTGCAAGCGCCGCGCGGGACGCCCGTCGCCGAGCGCGTGCTGGCTTTATCCGACGGCACGCGCATCGATCACACGCCGCGTCCGAATCTTTACGCGACCTGGCATCTGGACAGCATCACGGAGTTTATTCGTCGCCGGCGGGCGGGCGAAAAAGTGCTGCACCGCACCTTTCACGAAATTCTCGGCGACCTGGAAACGCATTTTCGCCGCGCCGTCTGGCTGCCTTTCGACGAAGATTACGCGGTCGTCACTTTATACGCGGCATTATCTTTCGTCTACAACGTTTTCGACGCGATCCCGCTGCTTAACGTCAGTGGAGATAAAGGAACCGGCAAGACCGAACTCGGGCTCGCCTTCGAAGCGGTTTCCTTTAACGCGCGCGTCATCGGGCAGAGCAGCGCCGCCTCGGCAGTGAGGATCATCAACGAGTCGCGCGGGTTAATCATCTGGGACGACCTCGAAGCGGTCGCCGCGCGCGCCGGAAAAGACGTTTTCGGCGATCTGCATCAGATGTTGAAGCTTTCCTATAAGAAAAAAACTTCCAAAAAAGCCGTCACCGCCCGCAGCGGGCAAAGCGTCACGTATGATTTTTACGGACCGAAAGTGATTAACAACACGCGCGGCGTCGAAGGGATTCTCGGCAGCCGGATGCTGACCGTCCGGACCGCACGATTGCCGCTCGAACGACGCGGACAATTCAATTCAGGGATCTCCGATCCCGATTTTACCTTCGCCCTCCGCAACGAACTGCACGTCTGGGGAATGATCACCGCCGCCGAAATAGACCGGGTCCACCGTCAAATAATGCGGGAAAATCGCGGCGAGAGACGGGACGAGATTCTGGCGCCGCTCAAAGCCATCGCTTCCCTTCCCAGCAACAGCGCCGATTGGCTGGAACATCTTGAGACCGCGTGCCGGCGAGAAAACGAGGCGGAAAATGAAGTGATGGAACCCATCGAGGCGCTTCGCCAAACGCTGCAAAAATGCGTCGACGAGGGTTTCACGTATGAAGTTTCGCTGCCGCACGTACAATTGCAGATTGCCCTGCTCTTGAGCCTTAATCCACGCCGGACAATTTCAATAGAGAATCCTTTCTGGAAGCAACCGCAGTGGATCGGAAATGCGATCGAAGCTTTCAGAGAAAAAAACATTCCCGTCCGACGCGCGCGCCTTTACGGAAAGGAAACTCGTATTTATCGTCTTAGCGGACAGTATCTGAGCCGGGTTTCCGAGCCGCTGTCGCCTGAAGAACGCGCGTCGCTGGTCAAAAAGAAGAAAAATTCTTTCGATTTTTGCGTCACACAGCGCTGCGTCGATTGCCCGTTCGTGAACATTTGCGAAGAGACTGTTCCGGGGCTTATGTCCGCAAAGAAAAAACGCTTCCAGAGCTACGAATGATACGTGCCGAATCTTCGCCGCTTTCTTTTAAATACCAGTTTCGCTTCAAAGCAGAAATTGGTCTGTAATTTAGCCGGGTTGAAATTTCGTTCTGCCAAATTGCAGCTACTGGAAATAGTGAAGAACCATTTGAATGAAGATTTAATTTTGTCGTCTTTCACCGATACCCTAAGCGCGGGAATAATTTTTTCCGTCATAATAAAAAATTCGAAATTTTATTCTTAACAAACGACGAAAAGTATTATAAAGTATTTCGCAATCACACGAATTGTTTAACGATTTAATGCGCCGACACGGCTATTTTAAAGGAAAACTCCCGATGCCGATTTTGTCGGAACAAGCCTAGAACGAGCAGGGGCAGTAGGATTCATTCATCAAAACTTTAATAAGCGGCACGTCTCCGTTTATGCGACAAAAAGGAGTGAATATGAATAAGGTAAAGCTCTGCCTCGCTTTTCTAATAGCACTATTGCTCAACTATCCTTTATACGCTTCGCCGCTTGCGGAGGCTTCAAATACATCAACCGCTAACGACAATAAAAAATCATTAGCCTGTTCGGAAGACGATTCCTGGATGGGGCGTCGCCCGTTTAATTCAAGCTGGCTGGGTAGCGATCCGCGCGAGGGGCATTATGCCCGGGTAAATTTTCAGCCTGCCGGGGCTGCTCTCTGGCGGCTAGTTGTTAAACACCGAATCGGCAACGATAGTAGCCGCGATCAGTTAGTAGCCAGATTTTACGGCGCGACAACCGGCGGGGCGCGCGAAGCTTATTACCTTTCACCCGGCGGCGAGCTTTTGTTTCAATTTGCCGAGTGCGTTAACGGTAATTGGAGCATCCCATTAGCGCAACCTTCTGAGGTCCCGGTGGCGGCAGGAAACAACACCAGGTATGTCGTCAGGGCTATCGGTTACGCCGGAACGGCGAGCTTTACCATCGAATTTGGTCCGGATGTGCGCCCTCCCGATACTCCCGGCGGCGCGCAACCCTTCATCCACGCTGAGCGGACGACACCCGCGACCACTCGTTTTCAAGACGCTTACTTTGTAATGCAGCACAACACTTACGCGCACGAAGATGATATGGGTAGATACCTCGACCGCGGTCTGCGTGCGCTTGAAATCGATATTCTCGACGCCGGGGATTGGCAGAGTCAACCGGATGGTCCGGTCGTCAAACACGACCCGTTGGGCAGCGGCAGCGGAAAGCGGCTTGGCGCTTATTTACGAGAAATCACGAATTGGATGACTGCCCATCCGGGACAGGGACCGATTCTCGTCTTCGTTGATTTCAAGGCGTCGGACGACCCGTTCGGCGACTGGAGCGGCGACGAGATCGACCGCGTGGACAAGGTGAATTTTCAAATTCTCGGAAATCGAATGTACACGGCGGACAAGCTCTACCGACAAGCGACCGGCGGAGCTTACACGCCCGGCGGCAAAACTCTGCGGCAGGCTGTCAGCGAGTCCGGCTGGTCAACTTTAAGCTCAATGTCCGATCAAGTCGTTGTCGCTTACACGGGCGGCAAATTCGGTCAGCGCGGAGTGGCGAACGGTTCATTGGGGACGGGCATTGAATACATAATTTCGCACGGTCGCCCGCTTCCCTATGGGTTCTTCTGTCCCGAAGTCGAAATCAACCCTGAGGAGCTAGCTCCCGGGAAAGCCGTTAAAGGAATGTCGGTCTCCACGTCTCAATACATCGTCGCTGCGAATCTCTCCGTGCAGGATCATTACCAGGTAACCGCCAATGCCGCTTACCGTTATAAACAAATTCTGCACCTTTACGGCGATAACAAGCTCGGAAACGGCAGTTTTGCTTTTAATTACATCGCCGTCGCGCACGGTGTGAGCGCCATCGGCAGAGATACTAACACCGACAACACCTACGGAGGCGCAATTCCGTTAGTCGGCGTCAGACGCTCGGTTCCCGGATATTTTACCGTCGAGCCGCTCAACGCGTCCGGAAAAGTGATGGAAGTTAAAGACGCCGGAACCAACAACGGCGCGAACGTGCAATTAGCCGCCTCGACGGGCGAGCCCAAACAAAGCTTCGTGTACACAGCCGAAGGTCAGCTCCGCCCTAAACACTCGAACAAAAACTGCATCGACATCGAAGGCGCGGACGCGGAAGACAACGCCAAAATTCATCTCTGGCGTTGCAGCGGCGGAGACCACGTGAAATGGGCGATCACTCCCGAGGGCGCTTTAGTCAGCGTAGATAATCCCGACTACGTCCTCACGGTAAAAGGCGCAGGCACATCTGCGGGAACGGGCTTCGTCACAGCCAAAGGGCGCGAGAAACATCAACGATTCAAATTAAACGCGGTAGTCGAATGGAATCAAACTGAGTTTTAAATTCGTGTTGCCGAGCCGAAATAGCTGTTTTATTACCCGCAAGATACTAGAAATTTACTGACAATTCTTCGCTGGCATTGAGTCTTCTCGATGGAAACGCGGTGATTAATATACGGTTTATCAGCAAACCTCATCAGTTGCCTGAACGTAGATGTTTTGGGAAAATGAGCCGTTGACATTTTAGAGCGTCCGACTAATAAAACTCAGCACAACCAGTATTCGGTTTACTGTGATGCCTGCTGTATTAACTGGTATTTCTAACATCATTGGCGATTAAATTTTTCGCGTTCATACCTCATTCTTGCAGGTTCAACTTTACTCCAAAAGCAACTATGTTTATACTTTTGAATAATTTAAACCGTATGATACATATAAACGATTAAAACCGTTTATACTATTTAACTGATTATGATCATTTGCGTCGGCGGACAAAAGGGCGGCACGGGAAAATCGACGACGGCGGTATGCCTGGCAGCGTGGCTCGCGGGACAAGGACGGGACGTATTGCTCGTCGACGCCAACTCCGCCCAAGGGACGGCGTCGAACTGGTCCGAGCGGCGCCATACAAACCACGCTGATCTGCCGCCGGTCAACTGCGTCGAGAAAAGCGGGAATATTTACGAAGCCGTGCGCGATCTGGCGCAAAGATACGACGAAGTGATTATAGACTCCGGCGGGCAGGATTCGAGGGAGCTCAGAACTGCCCTGCCCACCTCGCACATGCTCTTGACGCCGACCAGACCGAGCCAGGCTGACATCGAAACGCTCATCTATGTGGCTGAACTGGTGACTCAGGCGAAAGACTTAAATCCGTCTTTGGAAGCGCGGGTGCTGATCACCAATGCCCCGGCAAACCCGGCGGTTAAATTGGTTGAGGAGGCGAAAAGCCTGTTAGCTGATTTAAGCGATACATTTTCAGTGGCTTCCACGGTTATCTACAATCGAAAGGCTTATATAGACGCTTTAACTGCCGGTCTCGGCGTTCATGAATTAAACAATCCGAAAGCTGCCGCCGAGATTGAATCTCTGGGAAAGGAAATTTTACGATGGCAAAAGAAAAACAAAAAATGACCTTAAATGTGCGTAAACGCGCAAACACCGTTTCAGCGGCTCCTCCGGCAATCGATTCATCGAAGCTTGAAGCCTTTGCCTCCGGTGCGGAGACGGCGGCGCCAAAGAACGAGGCGATCAAATCAACAATGGGTCATGCAAGTGAACAGAAAGTCATCCGAGACGCTTTTAGCATGCCGGCTGAGGATCACGATTTGTTCGCGGTGATTCAAAAAAAATGTTTATCGGTTGGTATGGCAGCCACCAAATCTGAAATTGTCCGCGCGGGGCTAAAACACCTCGCCGGTCTCGATAATGATAAGCTTCAGGAAATTATAAAAGCCGTGCCTAAAATTAAAACAGGTCGACCTGTGGCTTCAGTAAAATAATCTCTTTAAACTATATAAATAGTTTAATCTGTTTATATAGTATTAATGATTTAAATAGTAGTAATGATTTGAATAGTATACTCAACACAAGTTAATTTTTTGAATTTACTCGTCTAACTTATAGTGAAAGCCAAGACCTCCAAATTCGTAGGTAATTCAAGCTTAATCATTGTCGTAATTGAGCGCATGCACGGCATTATTCTCCAGATTGTCCAATCCTTTGTTGTAAATCATCAAAGTCTCGACCGATTTATGCTTGCTCATATTTAAAATCGAAGTCAGCGGCGCGTTCTGCTGAAAAGCCTTGGTTATCGCCGTCCTGCGTAAATCGTGCGGCGCTAATTTTCCCAATCCAGCAGATTTGCCTCTGGTTTTCACAATGTGCCAGATATGACGAGTCGTTAATGTCTGGCTCTGCCCGAAAATTCTTCGGGAAATATCCGCTTGGAACAGAAAAGCATTCTCACCGCCGGTCTTTGTATCACGCCGGTTCGCGCGGTCGGCTTCCAGATAATCGTCGATGACTTCTTTCACATCCGCAGGAAGCGGCTGGCGTTCCTTTCTCCCGCCTTTCGAGCGGTAATCAATCACCCAGTGTCTACCTTCGCGTTTGATATCAGAAACCTTTAATTTACAGATTTCCGAAACCCGTAAGCTCAGACGCAGTATCGAGTAAACAATAGCAAAATCCCGCAAATCGACTGGATTGTCGCGCTTGATGACATACAGCAGATAGCGGACTTCCGCGACTGACAGCGCGCGCCCTTTCGGGCTTTGCAAAGGCTTTTCGGGGCGCGAAACAAGTCTGGTCGTCGCCGGGTTGCGATTGATAATGCCGTAATCGCGAAAATACTCGAATAGCGCGCTCAAGGTCGCCAGCTTCGTCGAGATGGTATGCGGCGCCAGCCCGCGATTTTCCATCGATGCGCGCCACGCCAGAACATCTTCGACCAGAACCTGCGTCGCATCTTTTTTACCGGAAAAGAGCATAAACTGCCGCAAGTTGGAAAGATAGTTCTTTCTGGTCAGCTCGGAATTCGATTTATTGATGAACTGCGCCGCAATCCGACCGTTCAGACGAGTATCTACTTCGCCCGCTGGCGTCAAAATCTCGGATTCCGGGACTTTGATAACAGGGAATTCACTCATTTATTTACTGAAAGACAATAAAATCAAGGGTTTTACGTTTTATTTCGGGAAAAACGAGAATGTTTCGTTTTGAAGTATATCATAAAACTAGAATTTTATGATATACAGTTGATAAATAGCTAAAAAAAGATTAAATATTGCTGGAAAAACGGACTGAAACAGCAATTTGTGTCACATACTACTTGAAAATCCCTTCTTGAGATTCTGATTATTAGAGACTCTAAAAAACTGATGCCGTGAATCTCCTAAAACGGACTTTCAATCTACTAGTCTCGAAGAGTTAAGAGAAGCTAACAAACAGCGAGTCGAGATGAATCCGCTCTTCGGCGGGGGTAAAACAGCCGTTCTAGTGAGCTGCCTTTTCGATGTCGGGCGGACACGGCAAAATGAGCTAATCACGAGCGGAAAAATATCTACGAAAATGGAGATTTTTAAGAATGAAGGTAAAGTTCTCAGTTGGCTATTGGGTTAAATTTCCTAAAATCGTCTCTTTGATTCAATTAAAGCTTTTTAGATATAAGGAGCGACTTGTTCATATACACGTTTCAATTCCAAATTGGTTCGATTAAAATCGAAAGTGTTAAAAGTTATCGAGTTGAATTTGTTGTTTCAATTCCATATTGATTCAATTAAAAGCATATCGGACGTTTAACGATTCAATGCATCGAAAATAGTTTCAATTTCATATTGGTTCAATTAAAAGCGGGCTTCTGGCGGCGGTTGGAAGATTTTATTTAAGTTTCAATTCCATATTGGTTCAATTAAAAGTCGTCGCTTCAAACCTAGTCGCAAAGCCTTCGTCATAATTTCAATTCCATATTGGTTCAATTAAAAATCACCCGCGCTCGGGATTCTACATTGCCCGGCAGCAGTTTCAATTCCATATTGGTTTAATTAAAAGAATCTTTTGATTGTCGGTTAAAGTAACTTCCTCATATTTTCAATTCCAAATTGGTTCAATTAACAGCGCGGCAATACAGGGCGCATTCACAAACATTATAAGTTTCAATTCCAAACCAGTTCAATTAAAAGTCAAATCCTACGCGACTCAACTATTAGGCACGACTGAATTTCAATTCCAAAATGGTTCAATTAAAAGATACGCTCGATCCGCTGGGTGGTGCTTGCACGATAGCGTTTCAATTCCATATTGGTTCAATTAAAAGAATAACTTCCGCCTTTAATAACACAGCAACAAAACAATTTCAATTCCATATTAGTTCAATTAAAAGAAAGTCATTCTAACCATCATTTCACAGATGTGAATGTTTCAATTCCATATTGGTTCAATTAAAAGCAAAAGCGCCTACACATGTCTTTTAGCATTGCGAAGTTTCAATTCCAAACTGGTTCAATTAAAGACCGCCAAAACACAGTTCTTTTCATAGATGATGTTTAGTTTCAATTCCATATTGGTTCAATTAAAAGAAAGCTCTAACGCACGAAGACATACAATATTTACGGACGTTTCAATTCCAAACTGGTTCAATTAAAAACATAAGTTATGCGACACAGCTTTTCGGAATGACCGAATTTCAATTCCAAATTGGTCCAATTAAAAGGATGACCGGAATTATCCATACCCTGCCGTCACTGTAGTTTCAATTCCATATTGGTTCGATTAAAAGCAGCAACCGTTTGAGAAACGATTAAACCGCGCCAGTCA
>DASVRL010000329.1:0-10896 GCA_036388635.1 Pyrinomonadaceae bacterium | reverse complement strand
ATTATGGAAGACTGCGGCGGAATGATTCGAGCGGACAAAAAGCTGAAAGCCGTTATTCCGGGCGGTTCGAGCGTTTATATTATGAACGCCGAACAGATCGTCGGCAAAAATGTTACGCTTGATTATGAAGGTTTAGTGGCGGGCGGCTCGATGGTCGGCTCCGGCGGTTTCATCGTGATGGACGAAACGGTCGACGTGATGGAATCGACGAAAAACCTGACCGAATTTTACAAACACGAATCCTGCGGCTGGTGTACGCCGTGCCGCGAAGGAACCGATTGGCTGGTGAAAATTTTCAATCGCATTTCCACGGGCGGCGGGCGACCGGAAGACGCGCAGCTGCTTTTGGATATTTGCGACAACATCGAAGGAAAATCGTTTTGTCCGCTCGGCGACGCGGCGGCGTGGCCTATTCAAAGCGCGATAAAGAGATTTCCGGAAGACTTTAGAAAATGGCTTGTCGATAAAGCCAACGGCAACGGAACTGCCGCCAACGCAAAAGTTTAAATATTTAAGGAGAAAATAAAAATGGGAAAAGGCGATAAAAGAACACGACGCGGAAAAATTTTTGCCGGCAGCTTCGGCAAATCGCGTCCGAAACCGAAGGTTAAAAAAGCAAATACGACTGACAACAAAAACGAACAGAAAGAATCATAAGATCTTTTATTAAAACTATTTACGATGTCTCAAGAACTGATAAAAGTTACGATTAACGGACAGGAGTTCGAGGTCGAAAAAGGCGCGCAGTTGATTGAAGTCTGCCGCGAGAAAGGCTTCGGGATTCCGTCGTTCTGCTATTACAGCGACCTCGCTTTGCAGGCATCGTGCCGGATGTGTCTGGTGCGCATCGAAAAAATGCCGAGGCTGCAAACTTCCTGCACGATTACCTGCACGGACGGAATGGTCGTCACCACACAAAGCGATGAAATCGAAAAAGCGCAGCGCGCGATGGGCGAATTTCTGCTGGCGAATCACCCGCTGGACTGCCCTGTCTGCGACCGCGGCGGCGAGTGCGAATTGCAGGAGATGATTTTCGACTGGGGCGATTTGGAAGAGCGCTTTACCGAGCGCAAAAACGCCACGCCGGAAAAATTTCTGTCGCCGATTGTCGCCAACGACCCGCAGCGCTGTATTTTATGCAAACGCTGCACGCGCGTCTGCGACGAATGGATGGGCGAAGAAGCCATCGAAGCCGGAAATCGCGGCGTCAACACGGTCATCGGAACTTACGGCGGCTGGCTGAACTGCTCGCAGTGCGGAAACTGCATCGAAGTCTGCCCGACGGGAACGCTTTTGGACGGCGTTTATCGTCACGAAACGCGCCCTTGGGAAATGGATCAGACGATTTCGACCGACGTTTACGGCTCGGACGGAATGCAGCTTTCAATCGGCTCGCGCGGCGGCGAGATTCATCGCATCGTGGCGCGCGACCGTTACGTTAACGGCTTAAACGGCGAATTTCTCGACGTCAAAGCCCGCTTCGCGCACGGATTTATCAATCATCCCGACCGCATCAAAACGCCTTTGATTCGTTACAAAAAAGGCGGCAGGCTGATTCCCGCGACATGGGACGACGCGGTCAGTTTCGTGGCGAATAAATTCAGAGAAAGCGGAAACAACGTCGGCGTCGTGGCTTCTTCGCGTTTGACGAACGAGTCGATTTTCACGCTCAAGCGTTTTGCGACGGAGGTTGTCAAAACCGACAATTACGCCGTTTCGGACGGCTACGATTTAGCGCCGTTTTTCAGCAACCTGAGCGCGCCGCTTTGCACGCACAAGGAAATTCGTCACGCCTCGACGATTCTGCTCATCGGCGGCGACCCGGAAGAAGAACAGACTTTTACGGCGAAACAAATTCGTCAGGCGATTCGCAACGGCGGCGCCAAGCTGATTCTCGTTCACCACACGCCGCTCCGACTCGCCGAAAAAGCAAAGCAGTTTATTCACGTCAATCCGGATTCACTGGACGCTTTCGCGTTGGCTTTTGCCGACGCCGCAACCGAAGAAATAGCGACAAGACTCGGCATCGAGCAGACGCAGATTGACGATATGCTGAAGACAATCGGCGAAACCGAAGGCGATTTTATCGTGATGTTCGGCGGCGACTTGTCGGCGGAAGCGCAGATGGTGCTGGCAAATTCGGTCGGAAATTTCGCTTCCGACACGCGCCGGGCGCTGCTTCACCCGCTTGCGGCGTATAACAACTCGGTCGGCGCCCACGATATGATGGCGGGCAGAAAACCGCTCGCCGAAGTTTTGCAAAGCTCGCGGGCGCTGCTCATCGGCGGAAGCCTCTCGGACGAAAACGCGAAACTGCTTGCCGGTAAAGATTTTGTCGTCGTGCAGGAACTTTTTGAAACGGCGACGACCGAATACGCCGACGTGATTCTGCCGGCGGCTTCATTTGCCGAATCCGACGGAACTTTCACGAACAACACCGGATTCGTGCAGCGCGTGCGCAAGGCGATCGAGCCGCTTCACCAATCGAGAACCGACTGGATGATTACGGCGCGGATTGCGCGCGAAATGGACGTCGATTTCGGCTACGGATTCGCTTCGACGGCTGTTTTCAAATCAATCGCCGACAGCGTCGCGCCTTACGCGGGCTTGCGTTACCCGGATTTAAAAGACGAATCGAAACCCGTGCAGGTGAAACACGAAATTCAAGCGAAACGCGATTTATCGAATGAAATCGACGTTTTGAACCGCCGCGTCGAAGCGATGCCCGATACGGCTGAAAAATACACGAAAGTTCCGCGAATCGGCTATAAACTGCACCGCGTCACGACGATGACCGGCAAAACGCCGCAGTTTCATCTGCTGGCGCACGGCAATCCGAAACCGGAAAACTTGCTGGTTTCGCCGCTCGTGCAGTTTAATCTGGACGGCACGCCGAAAATCGAAGAGATGGCGGAAGCGGCGGCGGTCGGCGTCAAAGACCGTCTAGACGACAAGGAAACCGTGCCGAACACAGTCGTTCTCAGATAATTTCGAAGCGGCTTGCGCCCGGCGGGCTTGCTTTACGCCGGGCGCGATAAAAATTTAGATTTAAAGTTCGCAAAATTTAAAATACCGGCGGCACGCGCTGCCCGTCGGCAGGCTTTAAAAAAGCCTGCTCCGTATCGTTTTTTATGGAAACTGCTATTAAAACAATTTTCCCGATTGCGGTTTACAGCGTCGCGGTGCTGTTGGCGTTTCAGGGCGTTTTGATGATTGTCGCCTACACGGTTCTGGCGGAACGCAAGGTTTTAGGCTGGATTCAGGGACGCATCGGACCGAACCGCGTCGGACCGTGGGGCGTTTTGCAGCCGTTCGCCGACCTTTTGAAATTTATTTTCAAAGAAGATTTGGTTCCCGATAAATCGACGAAATTCGTTTATTTTCTCGCGCCGCTCATTGCGCTGATTTGCGCGCTGATGCCGATTATCGTTTACCCGTTCGGTCCGGCGATTACGACGATTGACTGGAATTTTCTGCCTTACGGATTGGGCGAAAATATCAGAGCGCTGCCGCTGACGATTGCGAATTTCGACGTGGCGGTTTTGTATGTTTTGGGAATCACCTCGGTCGGCGTTTACGGCATCGCGCTGGCGGGCTGGGCTTCAAACTCGAAATACAGCCTGATGGGCGGATTGCGCTCGTCGGCGCAGATGATTTCGTACGAACTGGCGATGGGCGCATCCGTGCTCGGCGTAGTGATGATGGCTGGCTCTTTGAGCCTGAACGGAATCATCAACGCGCAAACATCGTCGTGGTCAAAATGGTATATTATCCCGCAGTTCATCGGTTTTATAGTCTTTTTGATTGCGGCTTTCGCCGAAACCAACCGCGTTCCGTTCGATTTGCCCGAAGCCGAAACCGAGCTGGTCGCCGGTTTTCACACGGAATATTCGGCTTTGAAATTCGCGCTGTTTTTTATGGCGGAATACGTCAATATGTTCACCGTTTCGGTGATGTGCGTGACGCTGTTTCTGGGCGGCTGGTATATTCCGGGCTTAAGCTACGTTTTTGAAGTCGGCTCGATTCCCTACGCCATCGCCAGCCATCTCGCGTTTTTATTGAAGATTTTCTTTTTCCTGTTTTTGTATATCTGGATTCGCGGAACGCTGCCGCGTTTTCGTTTCGACCAGTTGATGAATTTCGGCTGGAAATTTTTGCTTCCGCTCGCCATCGCCAACGTGATTTTCACGATTGTGATGGTTTATCTGGGAGTGTTTTAAACGATGAATGAGGAACGCGCGAACTGAAGAAAGAATTCATCGTTTCCGAGTTTCGCATTCATACTTTAATTGTAATGATCACACCGCTTTTCTTTCTGTTTGCCGGACTCGCCATCGCCTGCGCGATTTCGCTGGTTTATCATAAAAATCCGCTTTACAGCGCGATTTCGCTGGTCGGCGTTTTGATTTCGCTGGCTTGTATCTACGTGACGCTCGCCGCGCCGTTTATCGCCGCCGTGCAGGTTCTGGTTTACGCGGGCGCGATTATGGTACTGGTCGTTTTCGTCATAATGCTTTTGAATCTGGAAGAGGACCGACCGCTCAACCGCCTGCGGTATCTATACGGTGTCGGCGCGATTTTGGGATTGGCTTTGCTGGCGCAGACGTTTTTTATATTCTACGCCGTCACGAAAACGCCGAATCAGTCGGCGATGCCGGAGCAAGGCACCGGCTTGACGCAGAATATCGGCAGAGCGATGTATACGGAGTATCTTTTGCCGGTCGAAATCGTCGGCGTTTTGCTTTTGATGGCGATTGTCGGCGCAATCATAATGTCGCGCCGCCTCGCGCAGCCGGCGCTCGAACTCGTCGTCGATAACGAAAAGGAACAGCGCGGCGGAATTCAGGATTTTGAAGATATAGGTTAGCACCGAGCGCCAAGCATTGAGCGAAAAGTTTTACCACAAAAACTCAACGCTCGACGCTCGGCGCTCAGCACTTAAAACAAATGGAACCGACTTTAGCAACTTATTTAGCACTTTCAGGAATTTTGTTTACCATCGGCGCGGTCGGCGTGATTTACAAGCGCAACGCCATCGGGATGTTTATGTGCATCGAGCTGATGCTGAACGCCGTCAATCTGACGTTCGTCGCCTTTTCGCGCTTTTACGGCGACGTCACCGGACAGCTTTTCGTTTTTATGGTGATGTCGGTCGCCGCGGCGGAAGCGGCGGTCGGGCTCGGCATCATCATCGCGTTTTTCCGCAACCGCATCTCGGTCGACGTTGACGACGCGAGTATTTTGAAAAATTAGGTTTATGAGCACTGCCGTCATCATTCGCCGCGCCAGCCGCAAAGACGCGCGCGCGGTCGGCGAAATGGCTGAGAAATTAGTTATCCAGCATCGCGAATATGATGCGCAGCGTTTTTCGCGGCTCGCCCGGAGCGAGCAGATGGCTTGGTTTTACGGCAGCCAGACCGACACGAAAGACGCCGCCGTTTTAGTCGCCGAAATCGACGGCGAAATCGTCGGATTTGCTTACATTCAATTTGAGGCGAAAAATTACGCCGACCTTTTGGAGTCGGCAGCCTGGCTGCACGATATTTATGTCGAAGACGCAGCCCGGCGAAAGAATGTCGGGCAAAGCCTGCTCGAAGCTTCAATCGGAGCGGCGAAAGCATTAGGAGCGACGAAGCTGCTGCTGACGGTCGCGGCTCAAAACGAGATAGCCCGGAAGTTTTTCGGGCAAAACGGTTTTAGAAAAACAATGGTCGAAATGATGTTTGATTTGACCGGACAAAAAGAAAATGACTGAAAATAATTTTTTAAGTCTCATAATTTTCGCACCGCTCGTCGGCGCGGTCATCAACTGGATTCTCGGCGGCTGGCTGAAAATCAGGAATGAGACGCTGAGCGGGACAATCGCGTGCGCGGCGGTCGGCGTTTCGTGCGTCGTGGCGTTTATCATCGCATTCGTTGACCACGGCGGCGCGCTTCATGCTAACGCGCCGGTTCTCGACCATCTCTGGACGTGGATACAGGTCGGCGGTTTTCGCGCCGATTTCGGGCTGGGAATGGACAGATTGTCGGGCATTTACGCGTGTTTCATCACGTTTGTCGGCTTGTTGATTCACATTTTCGCGACCGGCTATATGCACGGCGACAAAGGTTTCTATCGCTTTTTCGCCTACCTGAATTTGTTTATGTTCTCGATGCTGACGCTCGTTCTGGCGGATAATTTTCTGCTGATGTTCGTCGGCTGGGAAGGCGTCGGTCTGTGTTCTTACCTGCTCATCGGCTATTACATCAAGCGCGACGAAGCGCGGCGCGCGGCGAAAAAAGCGTTTGTGATGAATCGCATCGGCGACTGGGGCGTGCTGATCGGAATGTTTCTGATTTTCTCGCTGACCGGCTCGATTTCGTTTTACGACAAGACAATCGGCGGCGAGCAGGTGCAAAGCTCGCTGAATTTAATCGCGGCGATGCCTGCCGACCCGTTTACGTGGGGCGCGATTGTGGCGGGCGGAATCACCTCGATTGCCGTTTTGTTGTTTATCGGCGCCTGCGGAAAATCGGCGCAGATTCCGCTTTACACGTGGCTGCCGGACGCGATGGCTGGTCCGACGCCCGTGTCGGCTTTGATTCACGCGGCGACGATGGTCACGGCGGGCGTTTATATGGTCGTGCGCTGCAACGGAATTTACCAGAACGCGCCGACGGCGATGCTGATCGTCGCCGTTATCGGCGCAGCGACGGCGATTTTTGCCGCGACCATCGGCTTGGCGCAGAACGACATCAAAAAAGTTCTCGCTTATTCGACCGTTTCGCAACTGGGTTATATGTTTCTCGCCTGCGGCGTCGGCGCTTTTACCGCGGCGATTTTCCACGTGATGACGCACGCGTTTTTCAAGGCGCTTTTATTTTTGGGTTCGGGTTCGGTCATTCACGGAATGCATCACGAACAGGATATGCGCCGGATGGGAAACCTGCGCAAGTATATGCCGATCACCTTCATCACGATGATGGCTGGCTGGCTGGCGATTTGCGGAATTCCGGTCTGGGCTGGATTTTTCTCGAAAGACGAAATTTTATATAAAACTTTTGCGGCGACGAATGCGCCCGCCGAAGCGATGCTTTTCGGAATCTGGCACGTCAACACGATTTTGTGGATTATCGGTTTGATAACCGCGGTTTTGACCGCCGTTTATATGACGCGAATGATGTGGATGACGTTTTTCGGCGCGGAGCGTTTTACGCTCGCTTTGCCTGACGGCGATCATCCGCACGACCCGGCACACGCCGAAGAAAACGCTTTTGCCCGCGGCGATGCGCACGACGATGAAACGACGCACGGCGACGCTCACGCGATGGCGCATCACGCGCACGACGAAGAACACGACGCGGCGCACGACGACCACGACGATGACGATGAAGAACATCATCATCAACCGGACGAAAATTTTAAGCCGCACGAATCGCCCTGGACGATGTGGGTTCCGCTGGCGGCGCTGGCGATTCTTTCGACTTTCGGCGGTCTGCTCGGCGTTCCCTACGCGATGAGTTCGCTTTTCGGCGCGGGCGACGTGAACGTTTTTGAACACACGCTCGCACCCGTTATCGCCAAGGTCGGCGGCGGTAAGCACGGCGCCGGAACCGATTCGCATTCTTCGCCCGCCGCGATTGAAAAAAAGGAAGTCAAACATTTCTACGCGTCATCTTCGTCATCCCAGGAAGCCACGACCGGAAAACAGGCGGGCGAAGCCAACGAGCACCCGCATTCAGCCGAAGAAATCGCTACCGAGCGCTGGCTAGCGCTTTTGTCCATCGCTCTGGCGATGACCGGCATCGGAATCGGAATTGTGCTGTTCCGCAACAATCCGCTGCGAAAAATGCCGAAACTGTTTGAGCGCAAATGGTACGTCGATGAATTTTACAACGGCTATATCGTCGACCCGCTAACCAGGCTTTCGCGCGAAGGTTTGTGGAAAGGCTTCGATTTAACCTTTATCGACGGCATCGTCAACGGCGCGGGACATTTCGTCGCGGCGCTCAGCGGAGTCGTCCGCCAGATTCAGGTCGGATTCGTCCGCAGCTACGCCGCGTTTATTTTGCTCGGCGCGCTGGTCGTGCTCGGTTATTTTATTTATTACGGATTTAAGTTAATTGCATAAATCGGTCTTCGGCTTTCGGTCTTTGGTCTTTGATAATAACGAAGACCGAAGACCGAAGACCGAAAACCAACAAGGTCAAAATGGATTTCATAGCAGAAAATCTTTTAACAATTCTTATTTTGCTGCCGACAATCGGCGCGGCTCTGGCGCTGGCGCATAATATGTTCTGGAAGCAGGAAGGTCATCTGAAATGGCTGACGCTCGGCTTTACGCTCGTCAATTTCGCGGTTTCGCTCGTTTTGCTCGTCGAGCGCGGCGCGGTTTCGGCAAGCGGATTTTTCTTTGAGAAAAACGTGCCGTGGATTCGGGCGATAAATACGAATTATCACGTCGGCGTCGATGGTCTTTCGTTATGGCTGGTGATTTTGACGACGTTTATTATGCCGATTGCGGTTATCTCGACGTGGCGCGCGGTCGAAAAGCGCCAGGCGGCATTTTATATTTTTCTGCTGCTGCTCGAAAGCGCGATGATCGGCGTTTTCGTGTCTCTGGATTTGCTGGTTTTCTATCTTTTCTTTGAGGCTTCGTTGATTCCGATGTTCTTTCTTATCGGCATCTGGGGCGGCGAAAACCGTATCTATTCGGCGGTTAAGTTTTTCGTTTACACGATGCTCGGCAGCCTGCTGATGCTGGTCGCCATCATCGGACTTTATTACATACACGCCGCGCAGACGGGCGTCGGAACGTTCGATTACGTCACGCTCGTCAATTCGCTCAGAACCGGCAACCTGGCGCTCGCCGGTACGACGGGCGCGATACTTTTCTGGGCTTTTGCCATTGCCTTTGCCATCAAGGTTCCGCTTTTTCCGCTGCACACGTGGCTGCCGGACGCGCACACCGACGCGCCGACCGCCGGCTCGGTCATCCTCGCCGCCGTGCTTTTGAAAATGGGAACTTACGGCTTGATGCGCTTTAATTTCGTTTTGTTTCCCGAAGCATCGCGCGAATTCGCCGCTATTTTTATAGTGCTGGCGATTATCGGAATTATTTACGGCGCGCTGGTGGCGATGGTTCAGCCCGACGTCAAGCGGCTGGTCGCTTATTCTTCCGTTTCGCATATGGGTTTTGTGATTCTGGGAATGTTTTCCTTTACGGAGCTGGGAATGCAGGGCGCGCTGTATCAAATGCTGAATCACGGCATCTCGACCGGCGCTTTGTTTTTGCTCGTCGGATTTATTTATGAGCGGCGGCACACGCGCCGGATTGCGGATTTCGGCGGTCTGGCAAACGTGATGCCGCTTTACGCGACGATTTTTGTGATAACCACGATGTCTTCCATCGGCTTGCCTTTTCTGAACGGTTTTGTCGGCGAATTTCTGATTATGCTCGGAATGTGGGATTCGCACGCCTTGAGCATCGGCGCGTGGAACTGGAATCACATCGCCACGATGCTCGCCGGAACGGGCGTGATTTTCGCGGCGGTTTATCTTTTGTGGATGGTGCAGCGCGTTTTCTTCGGCAAGGTCACGAATCCGCAAAACAGGGGCTTGAAGGATTTGAGCGCGCGCGAAATCGGCTTGATTGCGCCGCTCGTTTTGCTGATGGTTTTTATGGGCGTCTATCCCGCGCCGTTTTTGAATCGCTCGAAAGAAAGCGTCGCGGCGATTCAGCAGCGAGTCAGCGGGCAGGAAAAAGGCGGAACGATTACCGAAGTGACCGAACATAAATAAAGTTTTAAGTTTCGAGTTTTGAATTTTGAGTTGTTGGGAAATGATTCATTCAAAATTCAAAACTCGAAATTCATAATTTCACTATGAATACGGCGAGAGTATTTTCTAATGATAATTCGAGAAAATACTCTCTTTTCTTTTTGGCTCTGCTGATATTCGCGATTTATTCGGCGTTTCCGACCAAAGATTTTTACTGGGACGCGCTTATCTACTCGCAATTCGTCGAAGACAGCCCGCATTTCGGCGCGCACCTTTTGCATCCGAATCATCTTTTTTATAACGCGCTCGGTTATCTGGCTGTTCACGCGGCGCGCAGTCTCGGATTTGAGCTGCGCGCGCTTTACGTTTTGCAGTTTGTGACGATTGTTTTTTCCGTTTTGTCGGCGGTCGTTTTTTTTAAAATTCTGGAGCGCGCGTTAAATTCCAGATATTTAAGTCTCACGCTGACAGCGCTTTTCGCTTTCTGCGCCGCGTGGTGGAGATTTTCCATCGACGCGGACGTTTATCCGATCAGCATATTTTTTCTGCTCGCAAGCTTTTATCTCCTGCTCGCGGACAAAGCGCCGCGACCGTTTTTGCTGGCGCTAACGCATTCCGGCGCAATGTTTTTTCACGAACTGGCGGCGCTTTTTTTTCCGGTCGCCATTTTGGGATTAATTTTTCAGACGGCTTCCCGGACCGGGAAAAACCGGATATCGGTCATTCTGCAATACGCTTTTGCCGCGTTTCTGCTGACTTTCGGAACGTATTGCGCGAGTTTTTATCTGGTCGCGGGCGCGTTCGACATGAAATCTTTCGTCGCGTGGACGACTCATTTCGCGCCGGATTCCGAGATTAGCCGCAACGCCTGGCAAAGTCTGAGCCTCACCATGCGCGGTCACCGGCAGATGTTTTTCGACGGCAGCTCGCGCCTTTTCGACCGTAATGTTTTGACCGTTATTTTATTGATTCTTTTCGGCTTTACGGCTTTATTTTTTGCTTTCAATTTTTTGAAAAATCTCAAGGAAATCAAAATCTGGCGGCGGGCGTTTGCGGAACGGAAAATTTATCGCCAGCCGATATTTTTGCTTTGTTGCGCGTGGACGATTCCGTATCTGCTTTTTTTATTTTTCTTT
>DASVRL010000328.1:0-1774 GCA_036388635.1 Pyrinomonadaceae bacterium | reverse complement strand
TGCCTTCCGTTTTTGCCGTTTGATAAACTTTCTGCGCTTCTTCGCGCCGCATGATCTGACCGCGAATCGTCCTTTCGCCGATTTTCATCGTCATATCATCGACCGCCGCGCCTGCCGGTAAAGGAAACGTGTAGACCGCTTCGACCGGCTCGTAGAAATTATTTTCAAACTCCTGAGTGACTTTAACGCGAGTCAGAAAACCGCTGATTTCGGCTTTGACCAAAGTGCGTTTTAAAGGACACGCGCCGAGCTGTTTGCCTTTTTTACCAAAGGCTTCGAGCGTGCCTTCAGTAACGTCCTGAGCGAAAGACCAGGCGCACAGACACAAAACGAGCGCCAGCAAAAAGGGAACTTTTTGCATAAGATTTTCTCCTTTATGAAAAGTTTTTGGTTTTGGAGTTCGCGGACTACAACTGCTTAGACACCGCAACCAGGCAATTGGTTCCCTGAGCGCGCGAAAAAAAATCAGTGGGCAAAACATTCTTAAATTTTGCCCACTGAATCAGAAGTTTTGTTGCAATTTTCCGCGCGGCTATTTTTTATAACTGGCGGCGATGAGATTATCGCGCTTCGGAAAATGCAGAATCATTCCCAGAATGCCGAGCGCAAACCACAAGAAGAAATATTGATACGAAAAAGCGAAAACCAGCACCACGCCGAAAAGAGAAATCGCCTCGCACAAAGCGCAGCCGGCGACCAGCGCCGTCTGAACGAGTTCGATGTTTTGCTTGGAAATCGCCAGATTCAGTAATTTTCTGCTCAACACAAACGAAAATATCAGATTTAAAATCGCTACCAGCGCCGAAACAATGATAAACGGAGCGTTTTCGCCGAGCAGAGACTTTGAGAAATCGAATCGGAAAATTTCCGGTTTGGCAAAATAAATAACGACCAGCAGCAGAGCCTGCGAAACGAGCAGCGCAAACCAGATGATTGTCAGCGTCCAATAGGCTGGCTCAACGTTTGTTTTTTGCGGATTTTGATTCATGGCAAAAAACTCCTTTTTATTCGGTCGCCGCAAGCTCTTCTTCCAGAAGCTGGCGGCGGTAAAGGTCGGCGTATTCGCCGTTGAGACTGACTAATTCTTCGTGCGTTCCGCGCTCGATAATGCGTCCGTCTTCCAGAACGCAAATCAAATCCGCGTCGCGAATGGTCGAAACCCGGTGCGAGACAATCAAAGTCGTGCGGTTGGCGCGCACGTCGCGCAGGTTGTGCAGAATCGTTTCTTCCGTGTAAGTGTCGACCGCCGACAGCGAGTCGTCCAGAATCAAAATGCGCGGGTTGCGAATTACGGCGCGGGCAATCGCCGTGCGCTGTTTCTGCCCGCCCGAAAGCGTGATGCCGCGCTCGCCGACCATCTGTTCGTATTTATACGGAAAGCTTTCGATATCGTCCGCCAAACCCGCAACCCGGGCGGCGCGTTTGATTTCATCGAGTCGAGGGTCGAGAGTAGTCGCGAGCCGGGAGCCGTTCGAGCCGTCACCGTCGCCGCTCTTAACTTCTGATTCCCGGTTCTCAACACCGAAAGCGATATTTTCCGCCAGCGCATCGCTGAACAGAAAAGTTTCCTGCGGCACGAAGCCGATTGATTTGCGAAGCTGTTCGAGCGGATAATGGCGAACGGAAACGTTGTCGATGAGAATCGTGTTTTCCGGCGCGTCCAGCAGGCGCGGGATCAGGCTGACGAGCGTCGATTTTCCGCTTCCGGTTTTGCCGACGAAAGCGACGGTTTTGCCCGGCTCGATTTTCAAATCCACGTCTTTCAAAACCGGCT
>DASVRL010000327.1:0-2949 GCA_036388635.1 Pyrinomonadaceae bacterium | reverse complement strand
CGCGTAATCTTCCGCGATGAGAATCTTTTTCTGCATAAAACCTTCCCAGCCCGACCATCAATCGCTTCTCGATATTGACGGACGGCTTTTGTTCGATACCTGACATTAAATCCTGTCTTCACCTTACTCTTATGAATCTTTAAAGTAAAGGAAAGTTTTCATAAGAAACACTGATATAAAAAGGACGAAATGAAAATATCGTTTTAATAAAAACTCGTAAATAATTCAGCGCTCTGTAGTAAACGTGACAGAAGAAACTCATCCGTCTCTGATATAAATAATTTTGTAGAAATTTTTTTGACGAGGCAGGAAAAAAAATATGCGCCATTCTTCCTCTCCGCGCATTCTTTATATAGAAAATAATCAGGACGGCGACGGGCTGGTCGCGATGCTGAGGCGCGCGGAAAATCGACCTTACTGCGTTTTGACGGCAAACACGCCGGGCGACGCGCTGGAATTAATCGCCGACGAGCCGTTCGACCTTTTGATTCTCGAACATCAACTGCCGGAGATGTCGGGCGTCGAATTATGCCGCCGGATTCGGCAGACCGACAAGCGGACGCCGATTTTGTTTTGCACCGGCAGAACGCGTCTCGCCGAATGCGAAGTTTCCCTAGCTGCCGGCGCGACCGAATATCTAATCAGACCGATCGGCACCGAGCATCTCATCGAAACCGTCCGGCGGCTTTTGCACGAATTTCACGCGCCGAAACCGAACAGTCAAGCGGCGTGCTGTCTCGCCAAATAACCGGCGCGTCTTTTGTCGTTCGTCTTTTCCGCTTCGGAATAGAGCCGGGAACTTTTTTCGGTTCTAAAATAAATCGTGCGGCGCGAGCCTTGTCCATCGTCCCGCATAGTCGATTGCCTCGACGCTTTTTTATCAAACGACCTTTCATTTAAAAGACGCGCCGGCAGACTGCCGGACTTTCTTCGGTCGCCGAGCCGGCGCGCATCGTCACGGCGCGCGGTAAGCGGCAAAGTTCGTCGTCCGGCGACGGCGGCTTGCCGTTCGCCGTCTACCGCGCTTAAAATTATTTCGTAATCCGTCAGGTAGTTGACAGACTCGCGCGGCGCCGCAGGATAAAGTGTCTTTACAGATGAATTAAATATTCGGATAAAGGCAATTATAAATAAAGGTGTCAGCTATGAGCGTCAACTTGCAGTCAAATAAAATCGAAAAACTGGATAAAATCCGGGACGGGCTTTCTTACTCCATCGGCGAACCTCAGGTTTCCATCACAGAGCTGATGAATCGCCGGTTCATTGTCGAAAACACGGATTTCGAGACGTGGGAAAATCTGCTCGGCGCGGCGGGCGTCCTCGATGAAAGCGATTTGGAAACGCCGGATTTTAACGAATTTATCAACTCGCACACCCGTTTCAAGGACTGGGAATCGATGCTGATTCACTCGGCAAACCAATATTCTCTGCGCTACGAAGGCAAAGAAGAAACAATGTTCGACATAAAGCATTGAGCATTTATCAAAGCCTGACGCTTTAGTGATAAATGCTCAATGCGCTTTTAATGATAAATGCTATTTCAGATTAACGGACGCGGACGCGGCTGACGACCTGCGTGCGCGTTCTGCCGTTCGGAAGATAAGTCGTGCGAATGGTTTCGCGGAATCTCTGTCTGCCGACGCGAACGACGCGCGTAGTGGTCACGTCGCGGCGCGCGCGGCGATTGTTGCGACCGATTTGAATACGAACCTGCGGTGCGGCAGCGTTCGCCTTCGGTTCGTTGACATTATTCGTTTCCGCCTGCGCCGAAGACGCTCCGAAAACCATCGAACCGAGTAATAATGAAAGCGTTATGAATTTTTTCATTGTTTTCTACCCCTTTTACTTTTAGATATTCGGGTTTGTCACCCGTTTTACCTGATGGCAAAAAGCGCGCCGGAAGGCTAAATGCAAGAAAACGGAACGAGATTCCCGCCGCTGAAAATTAATAAACACCATAAGGAATGAGCATTGAACATTTATCGTGAAACCTACGGGCTGCACGATAAATGTTCAATGCTCAATGTTCGCCGATAAATGTTATTTCATCTTCACCGGGACGCGGGCGAAAACGGTCGCGCCGTTGCCTTTCGAAGATTCGATTTCGAGGGCGCCGCCGCAGATTTTGGCGCGCTCGCTCATCCCGATCAAGCCCATTCCTTTCGAGCGGTTGCGCTTGTCTTTCGGGTTAAAGCCGACGCCGTCGTCTTCGATAATCAGCAAAATCGTATCCTGGCGCTTTTCCAGCAGGACGGAGACGTGTTTCGCCTTCGCGTGTTTATATGTATTGTTGAGCGCTTCCTGCGCGATGCGGTAGAGATTCGTCTCGATTTCAAAGGCGAGCCGCTTTTTGGTTAAGCCGTTCGCGTGAAACTCGGCGACGACGCCCGTGTGGTGCGACCATTCGTTGACGAAATTTTCGAGCGAGACGCGCAAGCCCAAATCGTCGAGCGCGGCGGGTCGCAGCTCCCACGCCAGAAAATCCACTTCCTTGTCGAGCCGCTCGGTAATTTGGTCGACCTTTTCAATCTCGTCGCAGATTATCTGGTCGTCGCACATTTCCTTGAGCGCGTCGAGCTTGAGCCGCAAAACCGTCAGCTGCTGCCCGACGTGGTCGTGAATGTCGCGCGCGATGCGGCGCCGCTCGTCTTCCTGCGTCGAGACGAACTGCGCCAGCATATCCTTTTCGCGCTGGACGGTTTCCGCCTTCACGCGCTCGGTCTGGTCGCGGCAGATTTTGACGAAACCGCTTTCGCCGTTATCGAGCCGCATCAGCAAGCCGGAAGCGAAAAACAGCGAGCTGTCCTTGCGGATGTGCCAGCGCTCGTCTTCGGCGCGCCCTTCGCGGAGCGCGGTTTTTAATTCATTGAGATACTCGCCGTTCTGACGGTCTTCGGGCGTGAACAGAATCGCGCCGTCGCTGCCGATGATTTCCTTTTCCTTCCAGCC
>DASVRL010000326.1:0-3306 GCA_036388635.1 Pyrinomonadaceae bacterium | reverse complement strand
CATCGAGCGCGTCGGCAGCGAGATTAGATTGGCTTCGTCGAAAGCGGCGTTAGTGACTTTCCAAGCCAATGGTCAGACAATCACCGAAACGATGCCGAACGGTCGTTCGATGAGCGTCAACGCCAATATCATTAACAATCAAGTTGTTATTAATTACACGGGCGACCGTTCAAACGACTTTTACGTCGCTTTCAACCCGCTTCGCAACGGCGATGAGCTGCGAGTTACACGTCGTATTTATCTCGAAGGCGCAAGCCGACAGATTACGGTTGACAGCTTTTACACGCGCACGTCAAATGTCGCTCAGTTCGACACCATTTATCGCGGCAATACGACAACAGGCGGCAATTACGGCGGCACCACGACGACCGGCGATTTTATGGTTCCGAACGGAACACGCCTGACGGCGGTTTTGAATACGGATATAGACACTAAAACCGCGTCGGTTGGCGACCGCTTTACGATGGAAGTGACTTCGCCGTCCGAGTACAGAGGCGCGATTATCGAAGGTCGCGTAGCGAGCGTCGAGCGTTCGGGCAGAGTCTCGGGCAGAGCCAGCCTCGGCTTAGACTTTGAAACGATTCGGATGCGCAACGGCGGCTCGCATCGTTTTGCCGGTTTGCTTGACTCCGTTTCCTCAAACGAAAACGGCAACGTCAGTATTTCAAACGAAGGCGAAGTCCGCGAGGGCGGCAGTCAAACAAATAAAACCGTCACGCGCACCGCTATCGGTGCCGCGCTCGGCGCGCTGATCGGCGCAATTGCCGGAGGCGGTCAAGGCGCTGCTATCGGCGCTGGCGTCGGAGCAGGCGCGGGCGCAGGCTCGGTTATTCTGCAGGGACGCGACGACCTTTCCTTGAGACAAGGAACGCAAGTCAACGTCACGGCTTCCTCGCCGCGCGGCATCGCAAATCGTTAAACCAAAAACACTGTAACTCTTAATAAAAAACGGGTGACGGCTTGCTGTCGCCCGTTTTTTGTTTATATTTGCAGTAGCCCGCACGAAGTAATGGCATTTGTTTCATAAATTTTATTGCAGAAACGAAAGAAATACTTTAATTTTATTCCGTCTATAAGGTTATTATGAAGAACGATTCTTCATAATACACGAAAAATGAGTGTTATACGGAACTGTTCCGCATAACACTCGAAATTTGACGATTGGGCGGAATCATTCCGCTCAATCAATAGTTCGGCAGCTGTTGTATATGCGGATAACATCTGGGAATTAAATGTAGTTGCATGTTATGTCTTACAGTTACAAGCAGCTTATCCTTATCGCTATTTTGCTAGGGGCATATACGTATTGCCATGCCCAAGAGATAGATTTTGATGAGGCGGAACACACCACATTTATCGCGTCTCAAATGAGACTTTCCCGGATTCCCAACGTTACTGTCGGCATTATCCGGCGTGACAAAATTGTGTATCTAAGAGGTTTCGGAACAACGGCAGGTCAGCCAATCAGTCCGCAAACCCCTTTCCTTGTCGGCTCTTTGAGCAAATCGTTCACTGCGCTCGCCGTGATGCAACTCGTTGAAGCAGGAAGATTGAACTTAGATACCCCAGTCTATCAATATCTATCATGGTTCCGACTGAGAAATGTTGAGGCGTCACGGACTATTACTGTTCGTCATTTGCTGAATCAAACGAGCGGTCTTCCGACATCTGCCGGATTCTTCGCGCCCGATGCCGATTCGTTGAGCCAAACGGAGTTGGCGCATCCGGTCGGGCAGGTTTATGAATACTGCAATCTCAACTATAAAATTCTGGGGCTGATCGTCGAAGCCGTCACCGGGCAAACTTATGCTGCATACGTTCAGGAGCATATACTTGATCCTTTGGAAATGCGCTCGACCTATCTGACATACGACGCTGCCGTAACTCATGGCTTAACCGAAGGTCATCAGTATTTTTTCGGTCTGCCGGTTTCGGTCTCCACGCCGCCTTATCAGAGCGCGGCTGCCGGTCATATTGCTTCGAGCGCCGAAGATATGTGCCATTATCTCATTGCACATTTGCAGGGTGGCATCTATAACGGACGTTCAATCATCACGCCGGCAAATATCGCCCTGATGCACCGACCGCCCTCCGACATAAGGTCCCATTACGGAATGGGTTGGGTGGCGGCGGAGTGGAACGGGCTGGAATCAATCCGTCACACGGGACTTAATGAAAATTTCAGTGCTAGTATGAACATCCTGCCGGAAAAGGGCTACGGCATCATTATCCTGACCAACGTAAATAGTTTTACGCAGCATCATGATTTAATGGATGGGATCATCAGGCGGCTTCATAGTCAGCCAACGAAATTTTATATTCCCTATGAGCTTCTCCAGCGATTTCTCTTGTTATTCACTCTTTTATTCGGACTAGCTCAGCTCCTTCGCCAGCTACGGAAGTGGCACAATCTCGGATACCCCTTGTTAATGCTGATGACGGCAAAAGTGGTCGTCTCGCTAATCTATGGCATAGCTTTCAGCCTCTTTTTGCTGATAGCCGTCCCGCTTTGGGCGGACGCACCGCTTGGTGTCCTTTTATCGTATCAACCGGATATTGGATACGGACTGATATGCGGAGCGATCACTTTCACGCTCGCCAGTTTTGTTGGGACATTTGTTAAATCAAAACTCTCGCTTGCCGGAGCAACATAGTTTATTGCGCGGCGCTGCCCAACAAGTCATTGCACCGAAGCGCGAAACGGCTACTTTCTTATTAACGTTGTCTTTGAAACCTTAGCTTGTCGCTGGCGGTTTCGCGCACGGTGAACTCTGCCGTTGACCGCCTGCAAATCTTTACAGTTTAGAGTTTTTTAGACGGCACTCGAATGCAGTCGTCATTTTAACCACGCTTTTTAATCCAATTAATTTAATAATACGTTCGGTAGAGACGCGATGGATCGCGTCTCTATAATCACATCGTCAATTCAACTTATTATTTTTTCGCTTTTTCGAGCAAATGCATTACGGCTATTTCTTCGACTGAAAGCTCGGGCGAGAATTTTTCGATAGTTCGCTTTTTTCGCGGGCGAAATTCATCAATTGTAGTTCCCTGCTCGTAAGCTTCGATAACCGCCGGGTGAATATAGCTGCTGCGGCAAACGGCGGGCGTGTTGCCGAGATGTTCGGCGACTTTTTTGACTGCCTCGACGATGTTCTTTTTGGTTTGAGTTTTAGTTTCCGACACACCGATTTGCGCTAGTTCGGTTGCAGCCAAAACCGTCGCTCCCCAGGTGCGGAAATCTTTGGCGCTGAATTCGGGCGAAGTCGCGGTTTTGAGAAAATCGTTTACATCGCGTGGCGTTAC
>DASVRL010000325.1:0-4156 GCA_036388635.1 Pyrinomonadaceae bacterium | reverse complement strand
ACGGGGCAGTTGGGAGTGCTCGATATGGCTTCTCCGGCGGTCGAGCTGTTTTCTCCGGTGGAAAGCGTACGTATCGTCGACCCGCTTTTGACTTTGCGAATTTCGGAAAGAGTTTCGGGCGTCGCCAGCGTTGACGTTCTTTTGGACGGCAAACCCGTCAGCGTCATAAAAGGTCATCTCGACCTTTATAAAATTCTTCCCGGCAAACACATTCTAAATGTCGCGGTGACGGACGGCGCGGGCTATCGCACGCAGATAACCAAAGAATTCGAATATGCTCCCGGACAAGTTGCCCTGCAGGGCTGGATGAATCGCCTGATACCGAAAAATAAAAAGGGAGAAGCGCTTAAAACCGAATTGCAAACCGACGCTAAAGACGCCGCCAAAGGCAATTACCGGGAAAACGTCGCAAAAATTTCTCAGAAGCTCGAACAAAACGCTAACCTGTTTGAAATCTATAATAAGCGGTCTTTCAATGCCCTGATGGATTTTCAGAATCAAAGCTCGGGCAAAACCATCGAGGTTCGCATTCTCGACGAAGCTCCTTATTATTCTCAGGGTAATATCGTCTTGTATCCGGGCGATTCGATCGTCTGGAAATACGAGCCTCCGAGCAACGGGCATTCGATTTCGCACAAATTGCACCGGATAGAAATCGAGGCGGCGAAAATACGCTCGAATCTTATCCGCGCGGGAGAAAGTTTTTCTTACCGTTTCGATAAGCCGGGCGAATATCAAGTCAAAAATACCGAAAATCAATCCGTTGCAATTGTAAAGGTGGTTTCGCGATGAACTTCGATAAATTGAAGATAATCGACCTGAGCGTTCCTTTAGCGCCGAGTCCTTCGGAAAACGTTCCGGTCGAAATTCAATATATGGATCACCGGAGCGGCGGCGCGCATCTGTCGCAGCTGGTCAACATCGAACAGGAAAGCTTGTGCGACGGGCTCGGCTGGGCGAGCGAACGGGTCTCGGCAATTACGCATTCCGGGACGCACGTCGATTCGCCGTTTCACTACTCGCCGGTTTGTGCGGGACAGCCGAGCCGCACCATCGACGAAATGCCGCTGGATTGGTTTTGGGGCGCGGGCGTTTGCATCGCGGTTGATGATAAACCGCAAAGACAATCCATCGGCGTCGATGAAGTCGAGGCTTTTGAAAGACAATACGAGTATCAAATAAAATCCGGCGATATCGTTCTGTTCCGAACCGGAGCGGGAAGCCGGTACGGTTCGCCCGATTACAATAAACACGGGCGCGGAATATCGCCGGACTTGATAGAAATGCTGTGTTCGAAAGGAGTTAGAGTTTTCGGCACGGATGCCTGGAGCATTGACCCGCCTTATTGGCTGATGCAGGAAAACATTACAAAACACGGAACCGACGCGGTTTGGGAAGCCCATTTCGCCGGGCGCGAGCGCGAATTTTGCGTTATCGAGAAGCTTTCCAATTTAGACAAGCTTCCGCCCGCCGGTTTTTGGGTTTCCTGTTTTCCCGTCAAGGTCAAACGCGGGAGCGGAGGCTGGACCAGAGCCGCCGCCTTTTTGAATCCTTAATGATTTGGCGAAAGGAGGTGGAAAGCCGGTTATGATATACAAATGCAAACTGCTGGTAACGCTTGTTTTTTTCGTAACGGCTGCGCTCTATTTAACTTTTGAGGTTTCACGCGCGCAGCAAATAACCAAACCCGCTCAGCCCGTTCTTCAGGACGAAGCCGCAGTCGCCGGACAGAAACTGGTACAGGAAAAATGCAGTTCCTGTCACGTCGTTGCCGCTTCGAATCGAAAAGATGCGCTCGACGTGGCGCAAAAAGAAGCGCCTTCGCTGGCTTTTGCGGGAACCAAATTTCGGCGGCAATGGTTGGAAAAGTGGTTAGTCGCGCCTTCCGCCCTGAGACCCGCGGGTTTTTTATCCTTCCGCTTTGTGGATGCCGCCCCGACCGGCGACCGTGTGAATGATTCCCGGATTCCCGCGCATCCGGCGCTGACCGTCGAAGAAGCAAAAATAGTCGCCGCTTATTTAATGAGCTTAAAACAAACCGTCTCGACGGTGCAGCTGGCAGCGGTTAACCCGGGCGCGCGCCCGCATATTATATTTGAAAAAGTTCTTGCCTGCGGCGCGTGCCACCAGGTAGAGCCCGGCAAAGGCGGCGTTTCGGGACCGGAGCTTTTCACTGCCGGTCAGAGACTTAACCAGGAATGGGCGAACGCTTTTATGATCGACCCGCTTGCCTGGAGCAACGCGACGATGCCCAAAGCCGAAATGCGACCCGAGCAGTTAGCTTTGATAAGTAATTATGTATTTTCAGCCGACCCGCCGCCGGTTCCGGCAGCCAATCCGGTTAAAACGGCAAAACCCGATAAAGCGCCGGTTCAATTACCGCCGGAACGCTCTGAAAGCTTATACAAAGTTTATTGTTCTCAGTGTCACGGCGTTAACGGAAACGGCAAAGGCATCAACGCGCCGGCTCTTTTTGTCGCGCCGCGCAATCACACTTCGTTTGATGAAATGAGTATTTTAAACGACGACCGCATCAGCGCGGCGGTCAAATTCGGCGGCGCGGCGGTCGGAAAATCATCATTGATGCCAGCCTGGAACGGAATCCTGAGCGACGCGGATATTCAGCTTTTAGTCGCTTACCTGCGCAAGCTGAGCGGAACGCAAGCCGCTCTTAATTATCAAAACAACCTGGGGGCAACGGAATAAATTATGAAAAAAGCAGTAATTACAGGAATCGGACCGGTGACGCCGATCGGCGTCGGAATAAATTCTTTCTGGGAAAGAACAATTAAAGGCATCAGCGGAACATCCGCCTTGAACGCTCTTCCGTTAAACTTTCCGGTTGAAACGTTCAGCTCTCGAATTGTGGCAGCCGTTAAGGACGAGTGGCTGACCGCACCCGCTGAAGCGGCGGAAGACGATGCCAGATTTTTTCGATTCGGGAGCCTGGCTTGCGAGCTGGCGCTGAAAGATGCCGGATTGGAAGACATTCGCGGAGATAAAACGGCGGTCGTTCTGGGAAATGCCGTCGGCGGCACAACGCCGATGGAAGCCAGTTATCTGGCGATGAATGAAGGAGATACGCTGAACTGGGGAAAAACTCCTGCCAAATTGCTGAAACAGATGTCTTTTCATTATATGGCTCACGAAATAGCCGAAAAGTATGGTTGTGAAGGCACCGTCTTAACTATCTCGACCGGCTGCACCGCCGGAGTCGACGCGGTCGCGGCGGGTTTTGAATTGATTAAATACGGCAAGGCGCAGACGGTTATCGTCGGCGCTGCCGAGGCTCCGATAACGCCTGTCGTTTATGCGGCGTTCGACGTCATCGGCGCGCTCTCTAAAAACAATACGAATCCCGTTACGGCATCGCGTCCGTTTGACAAAGACCGCGACGGATTCGTGCTGGGCGAAGGCGCGGCTTTTTTGATTTTAGAGGAGAAAAATCAGGCGCTCCGGCGAAACGCGCATATTTACGCCGAAATAACCGGTTATGCGTCGGTCAGCAATTCCTACCATATGACCGACCTTCCCGCCGAAGGAACCGCTTTAGCCGATTGTATGAAACTGGCGCTGGAGGACGCCAATCTTGCCGCCGAAGACATCGACCATATAAATGCGCACGGCAGCTCGACGCCGCAAAACGATATTTGCGAGACGAACGCCATTAAAAACGTCTTCGGAGCGCACGCTCAAAACGTCACCGTAAATTCATTGAAAGCCATCATCGGGCACGCTCTGGGAGCTTCTAACGCCATCGAGATCGCCGCCTGCGCGCTGGCGATAGAACAACAGCATATGTTTCCGACCGCGCACCTGGACGCGCCCGGCGACGGTTGCGATTTGGATTATATACCCAAGCAGAGTCGCCGGATGAATATACGGCATCTGCTCAAGCTGAGCAGCGGTTTTTCCGGGATTCACTCGGCTTTAATAATGTCTGCGCCATTTTAGAATCGTTTGGCTCGATAAAATTATGAAACTTCCGTTTTTCGAATATCGAACGTCGTATTTGTTTTTATTGGTCGGGTTATCAATCTGTCTGATTTCAACGCTCGCTCACGGGCAACATACTCACGGGAATGTAAAGCCTTTGCCGGATTCTACCTCGATTAAAAGTAATTTGAATAGTAGTAATCCTAAAACTTCGAAGGCG
>DASVRL010000324.1:0-14557 GCA_036388635.1 Pyrinomonadaceae bacterium | reverse complement strand
CAGTCGTTCATAAAGATAAAACATTTATAATACTTCACATCGAAATAATCAAAGGGCAATCAAACTTCGCCTAAAAAGCCTGATTGCCCCGAGTTTTTAATAAAAAGATTGGCTGGGAGACAGGGATTCGAACCCCGATAGGCAGATCCAGAGACTGCAGTCCTACCATTAGACGATCTCCCAGCAGCTATGAATAATTTATGAATTGAACGCCGACTTGTCAACTGAAAACGCACTCGTCAAATGATTTAAACACTTTCCGACTTGCTTGTTAAACTGGCGCAAGGCAAAATATCATTTTATGTCATCTGCTGACGGGAAGGACATTGTCAACAATCGCGTTGCCTTTCACGAGTATCATATTCTCGACCGCTACGAAGCGGGCGTTGCGCTGCAAGGCACGGAAGTCAAAAGCGTGATGGTGGGGCGGATTCAGTTAAAAGAATCTTATGTCGCGGTAAAAGACGGCGAAATCTGGCTTTTTAACGCGCATATCTCGCCGTATTCGCACGGCAACCGGCAGAATCACGAGCCGCTGCGGACGCGCAAATTATTATTGCACCGCCGCGAGATCGAAAAGCTCGAAAAAGAAACGATTGTCAAAGGAATGACTTTGGTCGTCACGCGCATTTACTGGAAAAACGGGCGCATCAAATTTGAAATCGGCGTGGCGAAAGGCAAAAAACTTTTCGATAAGCGCGAAACCATCAAGGAAAGAACGGTCGAACGGGAAACGCGCCAGCAGTTGAAAGAAAATTCGAGATGAGTTATAGATTTACGCGGCAAGATTACAGTAAGATGTTTAATCGTCAGTAAAAAGAATTAATTAACTGTCAGCATTTAACCAATAATTAACCAATAACGAGGAAAAATACCTAAATGAAATCTCAGGCAATTACAGGGAATTATCAAGAAGCAAACGTTGACGCGATTGCCGTCGCGGTTTTCAAGGACGAAAAGGCAACGGGCGGTTTTCTGAAAGATTTGGATAAACTAACGGGCGGTTTGATAGCCTCGGTTATCAAATCCGAGGAGTTTAGCGGAAAAGAAGGCGAAACCGTTCTGCTGCACGTCGCGCCGAAAGGCAAAGTCAAAGCGAGCCGTATTTTGCTCGTCGGGATTGGTGAAAAAACGGATTACAAAACGCCGAACGTGGCGATTCTGGCGGGAACGGCGACGCGCTACCTGCGCAAGCTGAACGTCAAAAGCTTTGCGCTCGTCCCGCGTTTCGGCACAAATGACGATGCGCGCGAAGTCGCGGCGCAGGCGATGCAGGGCGTCGTGACCAGTCAGTTCGAGCTGGACAAATACAAAACGAAAGACAAAAACGACAAAGCGATTGACACTTTCGCCGTCTGCGTCGAAGGCGCCAACGAAAAAGAGCTGAAAGCCGGTTTGGAGCGCGGCGCAATCATCGGCGAATCGATCAACTTTACGCGCGATTTATCAAACGAGCCGCCGAATATTTTAACGCCGACCGAAATGGCGAAACGCGCCCAGCAGATGGCGAAAGAAACCGGCTTGAAATGCGAGATTCTGGACGAAAAGCAAATGCAGAAAATGGGAATGGGTTCGCTTTTGAGCGTTTCATACGGCTCGGAACAGCCCGCCAAGCTCATCGTCTTAAGATACGAGCCGAAAAAGTCGACCGGCAAAAAAGGCGAGCTGACCGCGCTGGTCGGCAAAGGCATCACGTTTGACACGGGCGGCATTTCCATCAAGCCCGCCGAAGGCATGGACGCGATGAAATACGATATGACCGGCGGCGGAACGGTGATCGGAACGATGCGCGCCATCGGTCTGCTGAAGCCGTCAGTCCCGGTTCTCGGCGTCGTCGCGGCGGTCGAAAATATGCCGGACGGAAAAGCCACGCGCCCGTCCGACGTCGTGACGGCGATGAACGGCAAAACGGTCGAGATTTTAAATACCGACGCCGAAGGTCGTTTAATTTTAGCCGACGCCGTCGCTTACGCCGAGCAGCAGGGCGCGACGCGCATCGTCGATATGGCGACTCTGACCGGCGCGGTGATTATCGCGCTCGGCGACCATAACACCGCCGTTCTCGGCAACGACGACGAGCTGGTCAACGAAATTATCGAGTGCGGAAAGGAAGTCGGCGAAAATTTCTGGCAGCTTCCGATCGGCAAGGAATACAGCCGCGCCATTAAAAGCGACATCGCCGACATCAAAAACATCGGCGGCGGGCGCAAGGCGGGAACGATTATCGGCGCGGTTTTTATTCAGGAATTCGTCGATAAAGCAAAATGGGCGCATCTCGACATCGCCGGAACCGCCTGGGCGGACGACACGAAACCGCATCAATCGAAAGGTCCGACCGGCGTGGCGATTCGCACGCTTTTGAGAATGGTCGAAAAATCGCAGTAGGATTTTCGCCGCCGGGATACAGAGACGCAGAGAAAGAAATTAGCAGCGATAACAGGATAAACGGGGATTTTAAAAACATTTCTTATCTCTGCTTATCTTGTTCTCGCTGCTAATTTCTTCTTAAAATCCCGGCGCGCGGGCGTCTGGGCGGTGAAAAATCTTTTCCCGGTGTTCAATTTACATTGACACGAAGCCGCAAAATCAGCACAATCCAACCGTCAATCTGCGGTTGCGAAATATGTCTTTCAAACCTGCTTTAAAATTTTTGCCGCGAAATTTTTTCAACCTGCTCGGCGCGGTCGGGGTTTTTCTGGTCGTCGCCGGCTGCGTTTTGCAATCCGGTAAAAACGAAAATCAGAATAAACCGCCCGAGCCGCGAGTCGAGGCGACAAGAGCCGCGACGGTGAGCGCCGCCGAGAAAAAAGATAAACAGGAAGACGCGGGCGATTTTATCGTCGAGCATCAGGGCGTGAAAAATTCGCGTTACGCCGAGTTCGATCGCAAAGTCAAAGAAGAAAAACTGCTGGAAAAAGCGGCTGATACGCTTAATCGCTCCTTGATTCTGCCGTATGACATTTCGCTGCGCACGAAAGACTGCGGCGAGGTCAACGCGATTTACGATTCCGCCGACCATTCGATAACGGTTTGCTACGAGCTGATGGAACATTTCCAGAAGCTTTTCCGTAGTGAAGGCAGCAGCGAGCGGGAAGCGGACAAAAAAATGTTTGACGCCGTGCGGTTTGCTTTTCTGCACGAACTCGGACACGCTTTGATTGACGCCTATAAACTGCCGATTACCGGCAGCGAGGAAGACGCCGCCGACCGCTGTTCGAGCTATATCTGTCTGGAGGAAATGGGCGAGGACGGAATTCGCGCCGTGCTTGCCGCCGCCGACGCTTTTCACATCGAAGCGAAACAGAGCAGCCCGAGCGGAAAAGATCTTTCTGACGAGCACCTTTTGCAGGAACAACGTTTTTATAATACTTTATGTATGATTTACGGCTCGAACACGACGAAATACAATTATTTCGTCAGCCAGAAGTATCTGCCTGAATCGCGCGCGGCGCGCTGTCCGAACGAATACGAGCGAATGGCGCAAAGCTGGAGCGAGCTGCTGCAAAAATGGCGCAAGGATTGAGCAAAAAGCATCGGCGGAAACGTCCTGGAAAACAGGTATAGTTTCAACAACAAATTCAAACAGCTAATTAAAAAAGGAAAGAAATATGAAAAACTTTGTGGGCAAACTCTTTGTCGGCAGAAGCGCTAAATTTAACGTTCTGCTCGTTTTATGTTTATTTGCTTTCGTCGGTCTGGGTTGTTTCGGCAGCGGCAGGGGCAAGGACGCCAAACCGATTCCGGCGGCGTTCTTAGGCGATTGGCAAGGTCAGGACGGCTCGACGCTTTCGATTCGCGCCGACGGCACGGGCGATTATCATTCGGGCGGCAAAAAAGTCGACGGCGGCACGGCGGAAGTAAATGAAGCCGATAAAACAATCAGCATCACGTTTTTCGGCATCGGCGAAACGCTGAAAATCGACTCGCCGCCCCAAGGCGATACGATGAAGCTGAACGGCGTCACCTATCGACGCAAGGGCGGTTTTAACGTTTCCGATTCAAATTCGTCGGATAATTCAAACAAATCCGAGAATTCGAACAAAAAAGAATCGACTTCGACCAAAAAATCCAACGCGGCGAAATACGAAGTGCCGGAAGACGCGGAAATGCAGGAAATGACGCGCACGGCTCTGATGAATTTTAACGAAGCGGTACAGGACGGCGATTTTGCCAGTTTCCACTCGACCATCTCGAAAACGTGGCAGAAACAAACCACGCCCGAAAAATTCAACCAGGTTTTCAGCGAATTTATATCGAAGAAAGTCGATATCAGCGGCGTCGGCTCGCGCGACGCGGAATTTTCGCCCTCGCCGTCGGTCGAAATGGACGGCGGCGCGAAAAAACTGATTGCCAAAGGCTGTTACGACACCAGCCCGCGCCCGGTCAAATTCGTGCTGAAATGGATTCCCGAAGCCAAAGAGTGGAAGCTTTTCGGCATCGAGGTCGATACGACGGAAAGCAGTTGCTAAACGAAAATTTTAATTTGAGCTTTAGAAAGGCAGTTCGGAAAACGGGCTGCCTTTGCTTTTTGCGCATCGGGAAGATAAACTTTTTTCAGATTTCTACAATTCAATTTATTCAAACAAACAGGTTATGAAAATTCACGAATATCAAGGCAAGGAATTATTAAAAAATTACGGCGTGACGGTTCCGCGCGGCGTCGTCGCCCGCACGCCGGAAGAAGCCGAAGCGGCGGCGCGCTCGCTCGGAACTGAGGTGACGGTCGTCAAAGCGCAGATTCACGCGGGCGGGCGCGGCAAAGGCGGCGGCGTGAAAATCGCCAAATCGCCCGAAGAAGCGCGCGCGATGGCGGAACAAATTCTCGGAATGACGCTGGTCACGCATCAGACCGGACCGGAAGGACGCGAGGTCAAAACGCTTCTGATTGAAGAAGGTCTGCCGATTGACCGCGAATTTTATCTCGGGCTGACGCTCGACCGCGTGACGGGCAGAAATACGTTTATGGCTTCGTCGGCGGGCGGAATGGACATCGAAAAAGTCGCCGAAGAAACGCCGGAGCTGATTTTAAAAGAAACGATTGACCCGGCTGTCGGGCTTCGCCCGTTTCAGGCTAGAAAACTGGCTTTCGGGCTGGGCTTGCCGAACGAATTAATCAATCAGGCGGCGCAGTTTATGACGAAGCTTTACGAAGCGTATGAAAAAATGGACGCTTCTTTGCTGGAAATCAATCCGTTTCTGCTGACGAAAGACAACCGCCTTATCGCGCTCGACGCGAAAGTCAATTTTGACGATAACGCTATGTATCGTCACAAGGAATACGCCGAACTGCGGGATTTGAACGAGGAAGAACCGCTCGAAATCGAAGCCTCGAAATTCGATTTGAACTACATCAAGCTCGACGGCAACATCGGCTGTATGGTCAACGGCGCCGGGCTGGCGATGGCGACGATGGACATCATCAAACACGCCGGCGGCGAGCCGGCAAACTTTCTGGACGTCGGCGGCGGCGCTTCGCAGCAGCGCGTCGAAAACGCTTTTCGCATTCTGCTCGCCGACGAAAACGTGAAAGCCGTTTTGATCAATATTTTCGGCGGCATCGTGCGCTGCGATATGGTCGCCAACGGCGTCGTCGCGGCGGCGAAAAACCTGGGCGTTTCGATTCCGATTGTGGCGCGGCTCGAAGGCACGAACGTCGAAGAAGGCAAGCGCGTTTTAAGCGAATCGGGCATCGGCATCATCTCGGCGGACGGAATGCGCGACGCGGCGGAAAAAGTCGTGGCGGCGGCGAAAGCAAATAGCTAAAGCTTTATGGGATTAGCCGAAAAAGTTGAATACATCAGCGTTGAAGAATACCTGGAAGTCGAAAAGCTGAGCCAGATGCGTCACGAATTTATCGACGGACAGATCTTCGCGATGGCGGGCGCTTCAAAGCGTCACAATCAAATTTGTGGAAATCTTTATCGAAATATTTCATCAAGATTAATAGGCAGCGATTGTGACGTTTTTATGGAATCCGTTAAAGTTCGACCGAATGAAATAACTTTTTATTATCCCGATATTGTCGTGACGTGCGATACGGAAGACGATGACGAATATGTCATTCATCATCCGCTTTTGATTGTCGAGATGATTTCGCCGACGAGCGAGCGCACCGACCGTTATGAAAAATTGCAGATTTATCGGCAGATTTCGAGTCTTCAGGAATACGTAATCGTCTGGCAGGAAGAAATGCTTGTCGAAATTCATCGTCGAGACAAAGGACAGGCGTGGACGGTTGAAAGATTTTTGCAGGCGGAAGCGGAGATTAATTTTGATTCGATTGATTTTGGGCTCAACTTGTCGGAAATTTATCAGGCGATTCAGTTTTAGCCGGTTAAAAACTTGTATTTTCAAGCGGGCAAAAGGCGTTTTTACGATGCCTTTTGCTTTTCTTTTTAGCAAAGACTTGGCAACTTTTTACGGAAACTTTTTAAACTTTTTGCCGTTCACGCTCGTTTAATAAAACGACTTTATAATCCGGCGGAAGATTTATGGAAAGCGGCGCAAAACTCGGACGTTACGAAATTCGCAAAAAAATCGGCGCGGGTGGAATGGGCGAAGTCTTTCTGGCGCAAGATTTAGAGCTTGACCGTCCGGCGGCGCTGAAAGTTTTGCCCGCCGAGTTTTGCTGTAATCTGGAACGCGTCCAGCGTTTCAAACAGGAAGCGCGTGCCGCGTCCGCCTTAAATCACCCGAACATCATCACGATTTACGAAATCGCCGCAGTCGAAGAGCGGCTTTTTATCGCCACCGAATACATCGACGGCGAAACGCTCAGGCAAAAAATCGAGAAAAACGATTTGACGGTTTTCGATGCCGTGACGATTGCCGAGCAGGTCGCGTCGGCGCTGGCGGTCGCGCACGAAGCGCACATCAAGCATCGCGACATCAAGCCGGAAAATATAATGATTCGCCGCGACGGCTACGTCAAGATTCTGGATTTCGGGCTGGCGAAATTGTCGGTTAACCCGACGACCGGCGCGGAAGACCAGACCTTGCAAATGGTGACGACGCAAGCCGGAATGGTGATGGGCAGCGTCAGCTATATGTCGCCGGAACAGGCGCGCGGAAAAGAGGTTGACGAGCGCACGGACATCTGGAGTCTCGGCGTCGTGCTTTACGAAATGGTGACGGGCAGAAATCCGTTTGCGGGCGAAACGGTGAGCGATTCGCTCGCCGCGCTGATTCACGTCGAGCCGGAACCGCTCGACGCTTACGTCGAAGACGTGCCCGAAGAATTGCAGTGGATTGTCCGCAAAACTTTGCGGAAAAAAGCCGACGAGCGTTACCAGAATATCAAGGATTTGGCGCTCGATTTAAAGGATTTGCGCTATAAATTCGAACACGGCGACGCGGAAAACCGGACGCGTAAATTTACCGCCTACAATGTCAAAACGGCGGCTTTCGGGCGCATCAGCACGGGCGAAAACAAAACGCTGATTCACGACACGACGTCGGCGGGAAATCTGCGCGACAGAAGAAAAACGGAAGCCAACCAGACGCAGATTTATTCGGCGGCGCGACGCGGCGCGAGCTGGTGGCGCTTTCTGCCGTTGATAATTCTGGGATTGGCGACGGCTCTGGCATTCGGCGCGTGGTTTTATCAGCCTTTTTCTCCGAAAAACATCGCGACGAAATTCGACAACGTGCAGATTTCGCGGCTGACGGAAAACGGTAAATCGAGCGCGCCGGCAATCTCACCGGACGGCAAATACGTCGTTTACGTCAATAACGAAAACGGGATGCGCAGTCTGTTTGTCCGGCAGATTGCGACCGGCAGCAACGTGCAGATTGTGCCGCCTTCGAATCTGGTTTTTTACCAGCCGGCTTTTTCGCCCGACGGCGATTATATTTATTATATTCTGGCTGATAAAGGCGTCGGCACGCTTTATCAAATCCCGACGCTCGGCGGCGCGCCGAAAAAAATCATTGTCGATGTCGATTCAAAAGTGAGTTTTTCGCCCGACGGAAAACGTCTCGCCTTCGTTCGCCACAACGTCGAAACGGGCAGAAGCGCCGTTTATCTGATCAATGCGGACGGCTCGAACCCGGAAGTTTTGATCGACACCGGCGCGAGCGGCGAGACGCGTTTTTCCGAAGTCGCCTGGTCGCCGAACGGCGAGGAAGTTCTGGTCGGCTCGATCATCAAAGTTTTCGGCGACGATTCGAACGAAGGAAAAATCCTGCTCGTTTCGCTCAAAGATAAAAGCTCCAGACAATTCGGCGAGCGGACGTGGATGAATCTGAGTTCCTTCTCGTGGCTGAAAGACAAATCGGGTTTTTATTTTCTGGCGAAGGCGAGCTTGCAGGACCAGAAGCAAATCTGGTTTTTTTCCTACCCGGAACAGCAGGTCAGACAAATCACCAGCGATTCGAGCGGTTATTCGGTGATGAGTCTTTCGGCTGACGGCGCGACGATTGCCGCTTCGAAAGTCGATATTATTTCCAGTCTCTGGTCGTTTAACCCGCAGAATAAGGAAATGACGCAAATCGTTTCGGAAAACCGTATGATGCAGGGCGTCGGCGGCTTGACGCATCTGCCGGACGGGCGCATTCTGTTTGCCAAAACCGAGGGCACGCGCACCAATCTGTGGACGGTGGACGGCGAAGGCAGAAACGAAAAAGTCCTGCTGAACGAGGGCAGCGACAACATTCATCCGGCGGTCAGCCCGGACGGAAAATTCATCGTTTTCAGCTCGAACACACAAGACGGCTGGCGCATCTGGAAAGCCGACATCGACGGAAAAAACGCCGTCCAGTTGACCAAACAAACTTCAATCGGAGACTTTCGCCCGCAGATTTTGCCGGACAATAAAACCGTGATTTTCGAGCGCCGTCTGGACAACATTATGAAAGCGAAATTGATGAAAGTGTCGATTGAAAGCGGCGAAGAGCAGCCGGTTTTCGGCGATAGCCAGGCGAACGATGCGTTTCCGAAACTTTCGAACGACGGAAAACGGCTGGCTTTTACGACACAGCTTTTCGATTCGAAAAATCTGACTTTTCAAAATATTTTGAAGATTGCCGAGATAAAGGAAACGGGCGTCCAGTCGCCGAAAGAGGCGAAAATCGAAAATATAAGCTGGAATTATCGCTGGGCGAAAGACGGCAAAAACCTGACTTATCTGGGCACGCAGGGCATTCCGAATATCTTCGATTTTGCGATTGACGGCAGCAATAGTAAGCCGAGACAACTGACGAATTTTAATTCCGGTATTATCCTGAATTTCGACTGGGCAAACGACGGCAAACGCCTTTTTATCGTGCGCGGCATCATCAACAGCGATTTGATTTTGATAAAAGACAACTTAAAATAACGTAAAACGGAAAATGCCGAGTGCAAAATTTAGGTAATCGACCTAAATTTTGCACTCGGCATTTTTCGCGTTAACTCGCCAACGACCAATAAAAATAAATTGAAAATCAGGCAAGATATTGATTCAAAAAAGATTCCAGATTTTCAAAGTGGAGCGGTTTGACAAGCACATTGTCAAAACCCGCCTCGATAGCTTTATCAAAGGAAGTGTTTCCGTACGCCGTTAAGGCGACAATCGAAACGTTATCAAAACCTTCGATTTCCCTGATGATTTTCGTGGCGGTCACACCGTCCATTATCGGCAGCGCCAAATCCATCAGAATAAGGTCCGGATGATACTGCACGGTTTTTTCGACCGCTTCGTAACCGTCAGCCGCCTCGACCACTCGATAACCGTGACGTTTAATCAGAATCTTCATCATTGTCCGAACATCGGCATAATCTTCAACAACTAGAACGGTTTTCGGCATATTGTAACCCGCCTTATTACGAAACTCTTTTATATAGAATACAGAAGCCGCACCGTAAGTACAACAAGTTTTTACCGAAATCAACATTTTTATTATAATTTTTTGACGAACTGCCCGGCAAATCCGGTAATTTCGAGAATAAAATTTTAAACGCGAGCCGCTTTCGGAAGCTTTCACCGGAAGACTTGGCGTTTGCCTTTAAATATAAGAAAATAATATTGTTTTACCCGAATCTGTTGGCGCGGAGAAAAAAAATGGCGACAATTTCCTTTTACGGTGGAGTCGGCAGCGTGACCGGCTCGAAATATCTACTCGAACACGACGGCAAAAAAGTTCTAATCGATTGCGGGCTTTTTCAGGGCGAAAAACAATTGCGCGAGCGAAACTGGCAGGCGCCGCCGTTTGATCCGGAGGATTTGGATGCGGTCGTCATCACGCACGCGCACATCGACCACACGGGTTATCTGCCGCGAATCGTCCGTCTCGGCTACGGCAAAAAGGTTTTTACGTCCGACGGAACCGCTGATTTGCTCAAAATTCTGCTGCCCGATTCCGGCAGATTGCAGGAAGAAGATGCCGAATACCGCAACCGCAAAGGCTTGACCGTGCATCAGCCGGCGCTGCCGCTTTACGACGAAAACGATGCTAAAGACGCTCTGAAACTTCTCAACGCGGTTCCGAACAACGGCGAGCTGGTCGAGATTTGCGAAGGCTTCCGCGCCGCGTTTTACGTTGCCGGACATATTATGGGCGCCAGTCTCGTGCTGATTGAGATTGCCGGCGCTAAAGCGAACGGCGAGCCGCTCAGATTTTTGTTTTCCGGCGATTTGGGGCATTACGACCAGCCGATAATCAAAGACCCGGCAATCCCGGTCGAATGCGATTATTTAATGGTCGAATCGACTTACGGCAATCGCCTGCACGGCGACGTCGCTTCCGACGACCAGCTGGCGGAGATTATCAACGAAGCCTTTCGACGCAACGCGCCGATTTTGATTCCAGCCTTTGCCGTCGGGCGCACGCAGGAGCTTTTGTATCTGATTCGCGAACTGGAAGAAGCGGGGAAAATTCCGATTTTGCCGGTCGTCGTCGATTCGCCGATGGCGGCGCAGGCAACGCAGGTTTATAATCGCTGGCACGACGAACACGACGAGGAATACGCTTCCATATTGATGAAAAAGCGCCATCCGCTGCGCACGGGTTCGATGATGACGACCGCCACGCGCGAAGACTCAAAGCGTTTAAACGATATGAAAGGCGCGCGCATTATCATCTCGGCTTCGGGAATGCTGACCGGCGGTCGCGTCCTGCATCACGCGATGCGAATCCTGCCGAACGAAAACGCGACGATTGTCTTCGTCGGCTACCAGGCGGCGGGAACGACCGGAAGACGTATCCAGAACGGCGAAAGGGAAGTCCGCATTATGAAAGAATGGATTCCCGTCCGCTGTCACGTCGAAAAGGTCGAAGGCTTCTCCGCGCACGCCGACTGGAAAGCCGTCCTGCGCTGGCTCGAAGGCTTGCAGGCAACGCCGAAAACCGTCTTCACCACGCACGGCGAACCCGACGCCGCGCAGGCGATGGCGCAGCATATCCGCGACCGCTTCGGCTGGAACGTTCACGTTCCGGGTTATGAAGAAACATTTGAATTAAAATAATTGAGACGAAAATAATGCCAAATGCGAAGCGCAAAATAAAGGAAAGCATTCCATTTTGCGCTTCGCATTTTGCGTATTGAATCGATCAGTTTATTCGTAACGCAGGCACTCAATCGGGTCCAGGCGCGAAGCTTTGCGCGCCGGCAGAACGCCGAAGATTAAGCCGACGCCGATGGAGACGCCCAAACCGAGCAGAATCGCCCAGAGCGGAATCGAAGCCGGAAGGCTCGGTATCAAAAGCATTACGAGATAGCTGATGACGATTGCCAGGCTGACGCCGATGACGCCGCCGAAAAATGTTAAGGTCATCGCTTCGAGCAGAAATTGCAAAACGATTGCGCCGCGCGTGGCGCCGATGGCTTTGCGGATGCCGATTTCCTTTGTTCTTTCGGTGACGGAAACGAGCATGATGTTCATCACGCCGATGCCGCCGACCAGTAAGCCGAGACACGAAATCGCGATTGCCGCGATGCCGACGCCGCCGATGATGCCGTCAAACTGGGCGATGAATTTGTCGGCGGTTTTGACGTCGAAATTGTTTGCCTCGTCGAATTTTACGCCGCGGCGCTGGCGCAAAATTCCTTCGACGTCCTGCACGGCGTCGTTTATTTGTCCGGGTTTCGCCTGCACGATGTGCAGCACGGCGTCGCGCTGCGGCGCGACTTTCTGCGCGGTGCGAAACGGCAGAAAAACTTTGCGGTCTTCCTCGTTTTCGCCGAAGAAACCGGCTTTGCGTTTTTCGATGACGCCGATGATTTCCCAGGTCGTGCCGTTCATCCTGACGACTTTTCCGACGACGTTGTCCTGTTCGTTCGGAAAAAGAGCCTCGACCGTGTTGACGCCGACGACTATCACGTTTCGACGCTGGTAGTTGTCGGCTTCGGTGATAAAGCGACCCTGCCGCAAAACGAGATTCGTCACCTGCATATAGTTCGGCGTCACGCCGTCGGTCAGCGCCCAGCGATAATTTCTGCCTTCGTAAACGAGATTGTCGTCAAAGCCGTCGTTCCACGAGCCGATGCTCGGAGCAATCAGCGCGATGTCTTCGATGGCGGCTGACTGCGTCATAATCGCCTGCGCGTCTTCGGGCGTCAGCGGCTTGCGGTTGCGCTCGTCGCGGTTGCGCGCGCCGGGACCGGTCGAGAGATGGAAAACGTAGATGTTGTTCGTGCCGTATTCCTCGACGATGGAGATAATTGACTGGCGCATTCCGGTCAGAATCGAAGCTACGACAATCGCCGTCATCACGCCGACGACGATGCCGAGAATGGTCAGAGTCGAGCGAAACTTATTCGCATAAATGCTCTCGAAAGCCATTCGCATAATCTCAGCCGGGAATGAAGCGGAAAAATTTCTTTTCATATACGATTCTCCAGTCTTTTCAGCTTTGCGTCAGGGCGGCGATCGGGTCGAGCCGCGCCGCCTTCCATGCCGGGTACAGACCCGCTCCGATGCCGATGATGCTCGATACGGCGACCGACATAATTACGTAGAAAACAGTAATGGTCATCGTCATTTCGAGCAGAAAAGTGATCAGCTGCGTGACGCCCATCGCCAGCAGCAAGCCGATGATTCCGCCGATAATGCAGAGCAGCGACGATTCGATTAAAAACTGCAAAAGAATCTGTTTTTTAGTTGCGCCGAGCGCCTTGCGCAAGCCGACCTCGAAAGTTCTTTCGGTGACGGAGACGAGCATAATGTTCATCACGACGATGCCGCCGACGATGAGCGTAATCATCGTGATCGGCACGACGACGGCGGCGATGGCGTTGGTAAATTGGTCCATCTGCGAGTTGAATTCGTCCACGTTGACGAGGCTGAAAGTGTCTTCCTCGCTGCCGAGCAAGCCGCGCTTGTTTCGCAGCAGCAGGCGCGCCTCTTCGATGGCGAGCTGAAAACGTTCTTTATTGGCGGCTTTGCCGTGCAGCTGAAATCCGTTCGAGCGCGAAAACATCTGGTTATGCAGCGTGATGGGAATATACATATGCCGGTCCATCGAATCGCCCAGAAACGAGCCGCGTTTTTCCTCGACGCCGATGATCTGCAAGGGAATGCCGCGCACCTTGACGGTGTGTCCGAGCGGCGATTTATCGGGAAAATATTTCTCCTTGACGTCCGTTCCGATGACGCAGACTTTGGCGGCGCGCGTGACTTCTTCGGCGGTCAGAAATCTGCCTTCGGCAATGGTTTTGTCTTCGATTTCCGAAGCGTTGTCGGTGACGCCGAAGATGCGGGTCGAAGGCATCTCGACGCCGTTCTCGCTCAAATCAGCGCCGCCGAAGCTCTGCACGCCGACCTCCGAGCAGTTCAGACAGTTGGCTTTCACGTACAGAAATTCTTCCCACGTGATGTCCTTATTGCGGCGATTGCGTTTTTCAAATTCCTCGTCGCTCATTCTGCCGGTCGAAGCAATTCGCGTAATCATAAAGTGGTTCGCGCCGAGAACTTTTGTAATTTTGTCGATGACGTAAGTCTTCAGCCCGTTAATCGAAGCGCCGACGACGACGACCGCCGCGACGCCGATGATGATGCCGATAAGCGTCAGAAAAGCGCGCAGCTTATGCTCTAGAATAGATTTGACCGAAATCCAAAACGCGTCCGTATAGAATGAATAAAGATGTCGCATAACAATTGAAAACTGCCCGTTTTTTGGAATTGACTGCGCTTTAGCGGCGCAAGAGATATTGAGAGTTACGAAATGTTCCGAAAGAATGTTTCGGCAAATGCTCGCGAATCGCCTTTCTCCCAAAAATAAAGGCGTCCGGGCTGATTATCCTGACGCCTTTATTTTGTTTTTTCGCCCCAAACCGCTACCTGACGTAAGCCGAGGCAATCGGAACGTCGCCGCTTGCGCCGAATTGCACGCCGACGCTGTCGCCGACCGAAGAGCGCAGAATGTAATTGACGCCGGGAGACGGTCGGAAAACTACAAAATCGGCTTTGCGGTCGCCGTCATAGTCAAACGGCGCCGGTATATCGCCGGCAGCGCCGAACTGCGCGGCGGAAAAATTCGTGTAGTTTGCCAATACATACCAGGTGCCGTTTGACGGTCGCCAGACGGCGAGGTCAGTTCTCGCGTCGGCGTTGTAGTCGGCAACGACCGTCTTATCTTC
>DASVRL010000323.1:0-4782 GCA_036388635.1 Pyrinomonadaceae bacterium | reverse complement strand
GATTATCGCGATATGTCTTGGCGATAATCGAAGCGGCGGCGATGGAAGCGGAAATCGCGTCGCCGTGAATAATGGCTTTTTGCGGAAGTTTCAAGTCTTTCAACTCGATGGCGTCAATCAGCAGAAAATCGGCTTTCGGGTCGAGGTTTTCAATCGCCAGACGCATCGCTTTTTTGGTCGCCTGCAGAATGTTGATGCGGTCGATTTCGCCGGCTTCCACCTGGGCGATGGAGAAAGCGAGGGCGTTTTGTTTTATTTCTTCGTTGAGCGTTTCGCGTTTTTTCGCGGTGAGTTTTTTGGAATCGTTTAGTCCTGCGGGAATCGGTTTCGACAAATCCAGAATCACGGCGGCGGCGACCACCGCGCCCGCCAGACAACCGCGCCCGACTTCATCGACGCCGGCGATAAAGCGAAAACCGTCGGCAATCGCGCGATTTTCAAAATCGAGACAAATAGCGGAGACGCGGAGACGCGGAGACGCGGAGACGCGGGAAGATGACTCATTCAATTGTGACGAATCAATTCTCTCCTCCGCGTCTCCCATTCTCCGTGTCTCCGTATCGCTTATTTTTTCGCAGCGTTGGCGGCATCCTTGTTGCGCGTATCGCGCTCTTTGATGCGGGCGGCTTTACCGCGCAGCTCGCGCAAATAATAAAGCTTAGCGCGGCGCACCTTGCCGCGGCGCACGACGTCGATGTGGTCGACAATCGTCGCGTGAAGCGGGAAAATTCTTTCCACGCCGACGCCGAAGCTGACCTTGCGAACCGTCACGGTTTCGCGGGCGCCGCCGTGTTTACGGGCGATGCACATGCCTTCAAAAGCCTGCAGGCGCTCCTTGTTTCCTTCCTTGATGCGAACGTGGACGCGAAGCGTGTCGCCCGGCTGGAAAGCCGGAATATTTTCTTTTAACTGTGTATTCTCAATAAAATCTAAGCGGTTCATTTTTTTATCAGTGAGAGGTGAAGCGCGCGAAGTAATCGTGTAAATTCGGATTACCTTTTGCTACTCACTTCAACTATTCTCCTTAATTAATAAATCTTTTCTGTTCTTCTCGGTTTTTTCCAGCGCCTTCTGCCGCCGCCATTTTTCAATCTCGGCGTGATTTCCGTTTAATAAAACTTCCGGCACTCGCATTCCGCGAAACTCCGCCGGGCGCGTGTAATGCGGGCAGTCCAGCAAATTTTCCGTAAACGAATCATTGACGGCTGACGTTTCGCTGCCGAGAGCGTTCGGCAAAAGCCGCGTAATCGCGTCAACCAGCACAATCGCCGCCGGTTCGCCGCCCGACAGAACGTAGTCGCCGATGGAAATCTCGTCGGTGACCAAAGCTTCGTTGACTCTTTCGTCAACGCCTTCGTAGCGCCCGCAAATCAAAACGACGTGCGCGGCTTCGTCGGCAAATTCGCGCGCCACCGATTGTTTTAAAACCCTGCCCTGCGGCGTCAATAAAACAACGCGGGTTTGCGGCGGATAATTTTCGCGCGCCGGCGTTCCAATCAAATTTTCAATCGCGTTGAAAACCGGTTCGGGCTTGAAAACCATCCCGTCGCCGCCGCCGAACGGTCGATCGTCAACCATTTTGTGTTTGTCGGTCGCGAAAGAGCGCAAATCGTGAACGTTTATCTCGACGATTCCGGCGAGCCTGGCGCGGCGGATTATTCCAAAGTCAAAGACCTCTCGAAAAAATTCGGGGAAAATTGTTAAAACGTCAATTTTTAACATTTGCGATTTTAGATTTTAGATTTGCGGTTTCGTAAGGAATTTATCTTATTTTCCTATTCCAATCGAAAATCAGCCATCGAAAATCTAAAATTCTAAAAGTCCTTCGGGCACGTCTACGCGAATCAGCTTGTTTTCAACATCGACATCGACGCAAATCTTTTCGGCAAACGGAATCAGATAATCTTTTTCCTCTTTCGCCGCTGCGGCGGCGACGACCAGAATTTCCGTGCCGCCCGTTCGCATCACTTCCCTGACTCGTCCGAGCGTTTCGCCTTCAATGGTTTCGACCGCGCAGTCAATCAATTCCCAATCGAAAAACTCGCCCGCTTCCAGCGCGACCGCCTCGGATTCGGGAACGCAGATTTCGCGATTTATCAAACTTTCCGCCGCCTCGATGGAATCGAAACCGGCAAACTTTAAAATCACGCGGTTTTTTTGAAACCAGTGTTTTTCGAGCTTTAACTGCTCGCGCGCGCCGTCCGGCTTGATCGAGAAAACCGTTCTGGTTTGCTCGAAGCGTTCGGGAAAATCGGTTAAAACATCGGCGACCAGCTCGCCGCGCAGCCCGCGCGTTCTGACGGTTCTGGCGATGGCAACGAGTTCTTCCATAAAGCTGACTGAATTGACCGAGTTTGCCGAATTGACCGAGTTTTCGACTCGGCAAACTTTCAGCCAGCTTGGGTCAACTCACAAAACTTTTATTCCAAAACTTCCAGCACAAAACGCTTTCGCTGCTTCTGGCTCGCGGCATACAGAAGGCTGCGAATCGCTTTGATTGTGCGACCCTCGCGCCCGATAAGGCGTCCCATTTCGCCTTCGCCGACCTTCACGGAAATGACGGTCGTGTTGGCGCTTTCGCCCGGCTTTTCCGACACCTCGACGGCGTCGGCGTTGCCGACCAGGGCTTTGACGAGTTTTTCGACGGCTTCTTTCATTTGTAAATCTCACCACAAAGACGCCAAAGACACAAAGAAGATTTTAAAAGAATCTTCGTGTTCTTTGTCTGTTTGCGGCTAAACATTATTCTTCGGTCGCCGGTTGATTGTTTTTAATCAAGCTCGCCACGGTTTCGGTCGGCTGCGCGCCGACGCTAATCCAGTATTGAATGCGGTCGTGTTTTAAATTCACTTCCGCCGGATTCAGCATCGGATTATACGTGCCGACGTTTTCGATGTATTTTCCGTCGCGCTTCGAGCGTTTTTCTTTAACCACGAGGCGATAAAAAGGTTTTCCCTTTGCGCCCATTCTCATTAAACTGATTGCTAACATAATTTTAAGTGGTAAGTGGTAAGCGGTAAGTGGTAAGTGAAGAACGTAAAATAACGAACTTACCACTTACCGTTTACCGTTTACCACTATTTCCTTTTCTTGTGTCTCTTCTTTTTCTTTAATCTCTTTGCCAAAGAATCTTTCGTTTCTTCGTATTCGTTATCAAAATCTTCCGCGCCGCCATTGCCGCCGCCTAAAAGTCCGCTCAAGCCGCCGCCGAGCATTCCGCCAAGCCCGCCGCCCAAGCCGCCCATCATTTTTTTGCCGAGTCCGCCGAAAAGCCCGCCGCGATTCATCTGCTGCATCATTTTACGCATCTGCTCGTATTGGCGAATCAGCCCGTTGACTTCGGAAATCGACGAGCCTGAACCATTGGCGATGCGCGTTTTGCGGCTCGCGTCGATAATCTTGTAATTGGCGCGCTCCGCCTTTGTCATCGAGTCGATAATCGCTTCGGTGCGCTTCATCTGCACCTCGACCTGCTCGGATTGCTCGTCGCTGAGCTGCAAGCCGCCCATCAATTGCTCGGGCAGCATCTTCATCAATTTCGACATCGAGCCGAGTTTTTTAAATTGTCGGAGCTGATTGCGAAAATCTTCCAGCGTAAACTGGTTTTTCTGCATTTTCAGCAATTGCTCTTCGGCTTCGTCCTGGTCGATTTTTCCCTGAACTTCTTCGATGAGCGATAAAACGTCGCCCATTCCCAAGATTCGCTGCGCGATTCTGTCCGGGTAAAACGGCTCGATCGCGTCGTATTTTTCGCCGACGCCGACGAATTTGACCGGCTGACCGATAACCTGTTTGATGGAAAGAGCCGCGCCGCCGCGCGCGTCGCCGTCCATTTTCGTCAAAATCACGCCCGTGATTCCGACTCTGCGGTGAAATTCTTCGGCTGAACGAACCGCGTCCTGTCCGGTCATCGCGTCGGCGACAAACAAAACTTCGACCGGCTTGGTTTCCGCCTTGATTTGTTCCAGCTCGACCATCAAATCGTCGTCGATGTGCAGGCGTCCGGCGGTGTCAATCATCAGAGTGTCGTAGCCGGTTTCCTGCGCGTAGCGCATCGCGCCGCGTACCAGAGTCATCGGGTCGTCGGTTGTTTTATCTTCGTAAATTGCCTGACCGACCGCATTGGCGACGACTTTTAACTGCTCGCGCGCCGCCGGACGATAAACGTCGACCGAAACCAGAAGCGGTTTTCTTTCCTGATTTTTCGCCAGCCAATTGGCGATTTTTCCCGTCGAAGTCGTTTTACCCGAACCTTGCAGCCCGACCGTCATCACCACGTTCGGAACGGCGCGCGTAAAAACCAGACGCGAAGAAGTTCCGCCCATCAGTTCGACCAGCTCGTCGTAGACGATTTTGACGACCTGCTCCGAGGGCTTCAGCTCCTGCCAGACCTGCTGGCCTTCCGCCTTCTCCTTCACCGACGAGATGAAATCCTTCGCAACCTTATAATTAACGTCGGCTTCGAGCAGCGCGAGGCGAATCTCCCTGAGCGCCGCATCGACGTGCTCCGGCGTCAAAACGCCCTCGCCGCGCAGATTCTTCAGCGCCCGCTTCAGTTTATCGGATAAAGACTCGAACATAACTCCTCAGACAACGCGGCCTGCTATAGCCGAAAACGGAAATGATAGCTTTGCCGGTAAATAGTGTCAAGCAAAGGGCTAGCAGGCGACCGCACGGGCTTTCGATTTTCCGGCTGCGAGCGCCGGGCTCGCGCCTTGAGGATTGACGTGCGGGGTCGAAGGTCGGCGGGCAAACCGGGTTATAATGCGCGTCCACCGTAAA
>DASVRL010000322.1:0-3251 GCA_036388635.1 Pyrinomonadaceae bacterium | reverse complement strand
TCCAAAGCTCTTCGTAAAAGCGCCGGACAATCTTTTTATTTCGCTCAACGGACATATTTTGAAGCTCTGCAAAGCAAAATGTTCAAAACCGATTTCATCAACGCTAATATACCTCAGTCCGGCGATTATAAAAAATTTTCTCGCGCGCCTTTTCGCGTCTTTTCTCGCGCCGGATTTTCTTAAATCAAATATCCTGTTTAATAAACCATTCTGGTTTTTATCGTCGCTTTGACTTCTTTTAAGATGGCAAAAGCTTCTTTGGAAAGCTCGGTGTCGATGTCCAGAATCACGTAGCCGATTTCGTCGTTCGTCTTTAAATATTGACCGACGATATTGATGCCGCGCGTCGAAAGCTTCGAATTTATCTCGCCCAGAACGCCCGGAATGTTGCGGTGAATGTGCAGGATGCGGTGCGTTCCGGCTTGCGGCGGCAGATTCAAATCCGGCACGGTGTGCGACCCCGTCGACGTGCCCAGCTCCAGATAATTTATCAATTTCGCCGTCACGTCCAAACCGATATTCGCCTGCGCTTCTTCGGTCGAGCCGCCGATGTGCGGCGTTAAGATGACGTTCGGCAGATTTTGCAGAATCGTCGCGAAAGAATCGCCGTTTTTTTCGGGTTCTTCGGGAAAAACGTCAACCGCCGCGCCGCTCAGTATCCCTTTGTCGATGGCTTTTCGCAAGGCTTCCAAATCGACCACGTCGCCGCGCGAATAATTGAGCAAAATACTGCCTTTTTGTAGAAAAGAAAGCGTTTCCTCGTTGATCATATTGCGCGTCGTCGCATCCGACGGCACGTGGAGCGTCACAATATTCGACTTTTTCAGTAGCGCGTGCAAATCGCGTTCCTGCTTGGCGTTTCCGTGCGGCAGCTTGGTCAAAACGTCGTAATAAATGACGTTCATACCCAGAGCTTCCGCCATTACCGAAACCTGCGAGCCGATATTGCCGTAACCGATAATGCCCAGCGTCTTGCCGCGCAATTCAAAGCTGCCCGCCGCGTCTTTCAGCCAGATTCCGTTATGCGCCGCGATATTTTTATCCGTAATCCGGCGAATCAGCATCACGCACAAACCGATAACCAGCTCGGCAACCGAGCGCGTGTTTGAATAAGGCGCGTTAAAAACGGCGACGCCTTTCCCGGTCGCCGCTTTCAAATTAACCTGATTAATCCCGATGCAAAAAGCGCCGATTGCCAGCAGCCGGTCGGCTTTTTCGATGATTTTTTCCGTAATCTGCGTTTTTGAACGAACGCCCAGAATGTGAACGCCTTTGATTTCCCGAATCAAATCCGCCTCGCTCAAAGCGCCGGAAATTTTTTTGATTTCGGCATAACCGCTTTGCTTAAATTCCTCGACCGCCGATTCCGAGATGTTTTCGAGCAAAAGAATTTTGATTTTACTGCGCGGGTAAGATGTCTGCGTGGTTGTCATAAGAAACTGTAGATGATAACAAATTCGCGAAAAAATGTCGTCAGCGAACCATTTTGTCGAAAAGGCGCCGGAGCGCCTCGTCCGCGTCCGCGCAGAAGCCGGTATGCACGGGCGAGGACTGGATAATCGTGCTGCGCTGGGCGGTCAGCCAGTAAAAACGCTCGCGCGGCGTCAGTCCGCCGACGACGCCCGCCGCCGCGTCTCCGGCACAGATTTTCGGGATGATTTCCAGATACTTTTGAATCGTTTCGGCGTCGAGCGCGGGCGCGAAAGCCTTTAATTTTTCCTCGCTCAAATGGATGCGCGCTTCGAGAAATTTCTGCGCCGGGCAGGAGACGATAACGCCGACGTTGAAAAATTCTTCGCGTTCGACGCGCGGCACGAGTCGGAAGACGGCGTAATCAAACGGGCAGATTTCTTCGTGCATCGATCGCCTCCTTTACAAATTCGCGCGGCGCTTTCAGGCGAGCGGTCAAAAACTCAAAGTAATCGGCGCGCTCTTTTTCCTCCTCGCCGAGCCATTCGCCGGGAACTAGGCTGACGATTTCGCGCAGGACTTCCGGCGTCAGCTGCTCGGTTGCTTCGGCGTCCGCCTTTTCGATTTCGTCCGCAAGCGGCAGCAGCATATGGTCTTTTATCTGCCGGAAAGGATTGCGGCTGTTCGCCGTAAAAGTGTCCGCATTGTGGTGATAAAAAAACGCCGCGCCGTGGTCGATCAGCCACAGATTTTTGTGCCACCAGAGCATATTGGCGTTGCGCGCCGTCCGGTCGACATTCGCCGTCAAAGCGTCGAACCAGACGATTTTTGAAGCCAGCGCCGCCGCGGGCTTTTCAATCAGCACATCAAACGTAATCGAGCCGGGCAGGTAATCGAGCGCCAGATTCAACCCATTGCTCGCTTTAATCAAATCCTGAATTTCCGGGTCGGGCTCGGTGCGCGCCAACCGCGCATCAAGCTCGACAAAGACGATTTCCGGCACGCGAAGTCCGAGCGCGCGCCCGATTTCACCGGCGATTAATTCGGCAATTAGAGCCTTTAAGCCCTGTCCCGCGCCGCGAAATTTCAGCACGTAAAGCCCGTCGTCATCGGCTTCGACAATTGCCGGCAGCGAGCCGCCCTCGCGCAGCGGCGTCACGTATCGCATAACTTTCACGGTTCGCAAATTCATATTTGAAATAAAAAGTGTGATTATAACAAAAAACGAGAACAAATAAATCGCTCTCGCTCGATAACGGTTTCTTTGTCCGGCAAGCTTATTTGAATGATTTCCAAACTATTTTACCCGCTTTGTTAATGTACCCCCAATACGCCGTGTTGCCGTGAACCAGATAATTGTCGCTCAGATTGACCAACGCCAGACCGTCGGAGAAATCGTGAAGCTGCGTGAATTTGGCGGGCAGAATGAATTTTCCGGTTTTGTCGATGACTCCGAATAAACCTTCTTTGACGGCAACGATATTATCTCCTTGTTTAAAGCGTTCTTCTTTGCCGGAAGATTCCGGGTTTTCGATGACGCGCACGACCGCGACGCCGTCGGAAAACGGCTGGACTTCCGCAAACTGCGGCTCGATTATCATTTTTCCGGTTTTATCGATAAATCCGTATTTATCGTTGACATAAACCGCCGCCAAGCCTTCGGAAAAACTCCGGCAATACGTAAATTTGAAATCAATCGCGACGCGTCCTTTCGGGTCGATAAAACCCGCGCCTTTATCGGAATAAACGCAAGCCAAGCCTTCGGAAAAATCTTCGCCGTTGCGGTATTTGGCTTCAATCGCGATTTTCCCGCTTTTGTCGATATAACCGGCGCGGCTGTC
>DASVRL010000321.1:0-17626 GCA_036388635.1 Pyrinomonadaceae bacterium | reverse complement strand
GAGAAATTTTCTCGACTCCCGACTCTCGACTCTCGACTCTTTTATATGGAAGCTACAACTGCGCTGGTTGTTTTTATCATTATCGTCGCGCTGATCTTTGACTATACGAACGGGATGCACGACGCTGCCAACTCGATTGCGACGGTCGTCTCGACGCGTGTTTTGTCGCCGGGCGTAGCGGTCGCGTGGGCGGCATTTTTTAACTTTATCGCCTTTGCCGTGTTCGGAACGGCGGTGGCGAAAATGATTGGCGGCGGTCTGGTAGATTTGAAACCGATACCGAACGAGCTGCATCTTTACGTTCTGCTGTCCGGGTTAATCGGCGTCATCGTCTGGAATATAATAACGTGGTATCTGGGTTTGCCGACATCGAGCTCGCACGCGCTTATCGGCGGCTACGCGGGCGCGGCAATCGCGGCATACGGCGGATTCGCCGTAATTATTCCTTCGGGCTGGTATCTGACGCTGACGTTTATCATCGGCGCGCCGCTGATGGGAATGACGCTCGGATTTATCCTGATGCTCTCGGTTTACTGGATTTTCAGAAACACGTCCGTGTCGAGAGTCGATAAAGGCTTTCGCGTCGGACAGCTTTTCTCAGCCGCTTTTTATTCGCTCGGACACGGCGGAAACGACGCGCAGAAAACGATGGGAATTATCACGGCGGTGCTGGTTGCCGGCGGTATGCTGCAATCGGAAGCCGGCGGCAAGTTGCCCGAAATTCCGCTCTGGGTCGTGCTTTCGGCACACGCCGCGATCGGGCTCGGAACTCTGACGGGCGGCTGGCGCATCGTCAAAACGATGGGTTCAAAAATCACCAAGCTCCAGCCGGTCGGCGGATTCTGCGCGGAGACGGCGGGCGCGGTGACGCTGGCTTTCGCTACTCATTTCGGCATTCCGGTTTCGACGACGCACACGATTACCGGCGCAATCGTCGGCGTCGGCTCGACTAAACGTCTTTCGGCGGTCAAATGGGGCGTCGCCGGCAAAATTGTCTGGGCGTGGATTTTAACGATTCCGATGGCGGGATTAATTGCGGCAGTCTCTTACTTTATTATTTTGTTGATTCACCGAGCGACCGGATTTTAGAGATTAAATAATAAAAACGGAAGCCTCGTATGCGGGCTGTTTGAGACGCGTCCCGAGTCGCCGACCGACCTATTTGGCGTTTTTATCTTTGTAGACCTTGCTGTTGTCCCAGAAATCCGTTTTGCGCGTGGCAATCGGATTTTGTTTTGCGTATTCAAATTGTTTGGCGCGAAGGCGTAATTCCTCTTCTCGCTGGCGACGTCGTTCCTCGCCTGTCAGCGGCGGCGTTCCTCTCGCGCCCCAATAGTATTTTACCGTGATAAAACCGAGCGTCAGAGTTCCCACCAGAGTTAGAGCTAGAACTATGATAATAATCCAGGCAAAACTAGACATAAGCTAACTTTATCACTCTCGCCGGAGGTTTACAAAATTTTCGTGCGTCACCAAAAGCGGCGCTTATAAGACGAATATGGCGTTGCCGGAAAGCCGACCTTTTTCACCTTTTCACTTTTTCGCTTTAATTTCGTTTTAATAAAACTTCGTCGAGGGTTTTGGTCGTATTTTCCGTGACGCCGGCACTGGCGGCAGGCGGCTCGCGCGGGGATTCAAGCTGCGCCGTGTCTGCCGGATTGAGCTGGTCAGCCTGAAAGTTATGGCGAAAGTCGGAAATGGGCGCGGACAATTTTCGCGCAGCAGAAGCGGCGGCGATTTGCTGAAGAATCAGATAGCAGATGCCGAAAAGCGCGCCGAGATAAAAAAGCGAGATAGCCACCAGAGCGTTTACGGGAACGCCGTTTTTCACCAGCGCGAGAGCGACGAAAATAAATCCGACGAGTCCGAAACCGCCGATGTATCCGAGCGACGAGGCGAGATTTTCGGAAACGGATTTCTGCGTTTCCGAATCGTTTTTCGAAACTTTCGTTCCGCATCGGCTGCAATAATTTAATTCGGGATTCGTCCGGCTGCCGCAATTTGAACAAAACACTTTAATTTCTCCTTTGCCGAAAAATTATTTGACAGGTTTTATTTTTTCTTCGAGCCATTCGGTCAAATCGTCCACCGATTCGATATGCACCGGATGTCCCTGCCAGGCTTTGACGGCGAAAACTATCAGCATTACCATCGTGACGATTTGAAAAATCCAGTTTCCGATGTTAGCCAAGCCCGTGACATTTCCGACCAAGCCGAGAATCGCGCTGACGATAAAAATTCCGATGTGCGCCGCCAGCCCCTGCGCCGCGTGAAAGCGAACTTTCGTTTCGCTTTTCGGCACGAAAAGCAGAATCAGCAAGCCGGAAATCAAGCCGATGTAAAAAGGAAGATACGGCAAAGCGGTCAGAACATTTTCCGGCAAGCCGATTTTAGCCACCTTGCGCGAAATATCTTCCGTTTGGGCATTGATTTTCGCTGTCTGGAAATGCGCCGGAATTTGCGAGCCGTCGTAAGGCGCATTGTAAGCGCCGAATTCCGCTTCCGTAAAACGCCGCGTTTCTTCCTCGGTCACCGAATGCACCGGAAATTCGGCGGTTTTGTAATTGTTTTTCGGCAAAGCGTTTGTCTCGGCTTCCTTCAATTTTTCGGGAAACTCCGGGTCGAGCGGGTTGGTGTCGAATTTTTTCTTTGCCATGATGATTAAATTTTACGACATCTTGAACAGTTTAGTTCAAGATTTTTAGCCTGCCAAAGCAACGGTTAAAATGTCTGAAACATCCTTCTTAAAACTTTTAAAATTCCGCTTAAAACCTATGAAAAAACTTCCGGCTTTTCTATTAATCTTAATTTCAGTTTCACATTTTGGCACAACTGAGGTTTTCGCACAAAAAAAGGCAAAACCGCGACCGGTTATTGTAATTGAAATTTCAGTTCCGAATTTTGAACAGCCGGATAAACGCGAAGTTTTGATAAATCGAACTGCTAAAAGCAATTACGAATACAGCGGCGGCGGCGGTCAAGGCTGCGGCGGCTGTGGCGAAGAAAGAAGCCGCGAACTCGCCAAGTCAACTTATGTTTTTACGGCGCGCGCCTGGAGAATGGGTAGAGACAAATCAAAAGTCGGTTTTGAAATCGAAGTCGGAGAACAATGCCAAACGCAGAAAATTTTTAAGGTTTATCGCCACCGGCAAACTAAAATCCGATTAAATTGCGGAATCGGTTTAGCTGCTTATTACGGATTTGAAACGAAAGAGACAAACTGAAATTTCAATCCGCCACTTTCGCCTGCCAAAGCCATTTCCGCGCGATGCGTTTCTTCATTTTTCACTTGTAAAATAAAAAAGCCTTTCGGTTTGCCGGCAAACCGAAAGGCGGACGCTGAAAAAAACTCTCTCGCCAGTTAATTATTATCGTCGTTAAACCCGGCGCGGCGGCGGGCATAAAACTTCTAAAAATAAAACCGCGCGAAATAATAAAGAACTGGCGCGCCGAAAAGCAAACTGTCCAGGCGGTCGAGCAATCCGCCGTGTCCGGGCAGAATGCTCGCCGCGTCTTTGACGCCCGCGCCGCGCTTCATCGCGCTTTCCGCCAAATCGCCCAAAACGCCGATGACCGTTATCGCCATCGCCAGCGGAATCGAGTGTTTATAGGGAAGCTCGGGGAAAAACAAATAGGAAGCCAGCGCGGCGAAAACGACGCTTAGAATCAAGCCGCCGACCGCGCCTTCCCAGGTCTTATTCGGGCTGACTTTCGGAATCAATTTGCGTTTACCGAGATTTTTTCCGGCAAAATACGCGCCCGCGTCCGCGCCGAAAGCGACGAGAAAAAAGAACGCGAGCAGTTTCGTGGAAAGATGCGGCACGAGCGTAGCGTCAAACCCGACGCGCGTCGAAACCAGAAATCCGCCCAGAAAAACGATATACAAAACGCCCAGAATCGTGACGCCGATGCCGGTCAGCATTTTCGTGAAATCCACCTGAAAGCGAAACATCTGCGTAATGAGAACCAGAATCAGGAAAAGCGCGAGCGTGAGAATTAATAAATCCGGCGCTTTCGCCGGCGCGTCGAAAAGAAAGGCGACAAAAAACGCCGCCGCGCCGAGATAAGCAATGGCGGCGTCGGCTTTGAGTTCGAGCTTTTTCGTCATCGAAAAAAATTCAAACAGTCCGGCGCCCAGAGCGAGCGCGGCAATCACCAGAAAAAGCCAATCCGCTTCGGCGCGATGCGGCAAAAGATACGGCAGAATAATTGATAAAATTAAAATCGGAAGCGCGACAAGCGCCGTTAAAATACGAGTTTTCATAAAGTCAGTCGTCAGTCGCCAGTTGCCGGTTGTCAGTTGCTGACAGCGACATCTGATTTTTGACTACTTTGATTCAATGCCGCCGAAGCGGCGGTCGCGTTTTTGAAAATCCAGAATCGCTTCCAGAAACTGAGCGCGGCGAAAATCGGGAAACAGCGTCGGCGTGACGTAGATTTCGCTGTAAGCCAGCTGCCACAAAAGAAAATTTGAAAGCCGCATCTCGCCGCTGGTGCGCACGAGCAAATCGACTTCCGGCAGATTGCGCGTGTAAAGATTGCGTTCGATGTCTTCTTCGCGCAGATTTTCCACCGAATCGCCGTTTTCAATCAAAAAACGGGCGGCTTTCCGGCAGGCTTCCACAATTTCGGCGCGCCCGCCGTAGTTAAGAGCGACGCTCAAAATCGTCCCCGTATTGGCGGCGGTTTTTTCTTCGGCAAAGGCGAGCTGTTTCTGCACGTCTGAGGCTAAACCACTGATGTTTCCGATTGCCTGAAATTTAATATTATTTTTATGAACGGTTTTCAGCTCGCTTTTCAGAAAGCGTTTGAGCATTTGCATTAAGCCGGAAACTTCGTCCTGCGGGCGTTTCCAGTTTTCGGTCGAAAAGGCGTAAAGCGTCAAGGCTTTCAAGCCGAGCCGCGCGCTCGTATCGACTAAATCGCGAACCGATTCGGCTCCGGCGCGATGCCCGAAAATTCGCGGTTTGCCGCGCTGTTTTGCCCAGCGCCCGTTGCCGTCCATAATCACGGCGGTATGCTGCGGCAGGCGCGACCAATCGATTGCCGCCAGCAATTCTGCATCTTTTGATTTGGGTTTGACGACTCCGGCGAAGTGTTCGAGCATGACTTCTGGTTTATCTTAAAATTCTTTCCTCGAGATTGACAATCGCCGTTTGATTTATTTTCCCGTAGACGTGCGGGTAAACCTCGCCGGCGGTCGAGCGCTCGGCGATTAAATCCGCCGCCAGGCGCGCCGGACTGACGTGCAGAATCAGAACCTTTTTTTCATTTTGATAATAGCGCTGCAAAACCTCTTCCAGCTGGTTGCGGTAGCTGCAATGAATAAAGCCTTCGGTTTGGAGGCTTTCGTGTTCGTAAAACGGTTCGTCTTTGAATTTTTCCCAAGCTTCGGGCAAAACAATGTGATAAATCAGCATTTTAATTAATCGTAATAAACTTTCAGCAGTGTTAAACCGTGCGCCGGAGCGGTTGCGCCCGCCAGATTTCGGTCGCGGCTCACGATTGCCGTTTGAATTGTATCAAAATCTTTTTCGCCGCGCCCGACTTCCAAAAGCGTTCCGGCGATCGAGCGCACCATATAGCGCAAAAAACCTTCGCCCGTGATGCGAAATTCGATTAAAGAACCTTTGGCGCGCTGGTCCCAATGCGATTCGACCGTGAATTCCGTAATCGTGCGCACCTTGTTTTCGCTGTCCGATTGCGCCGAAGAAAACGCCGTCCAGTCGTGCTCGCCCAAAAATAAACGCGCCGCGTCGTTCATTGTGCCGACCTCGAGCGGGCGGGCTTCGTGATGCGCGTAGCGCGCCCAGAACGGCGACATCACGGGCGCGTTGACGACGCGGTAAACGTAAGTTTTGCCTTTGGCGGAAAAACGCGCGTGAAAATCGTCCGCCGCTTTTTCGACGCTCAAAATCCGCACGTCGCGCCAGAGATTTCCGTTTATCGCTTTGCACAGTCTTTCCGGCGTGAATTGCCGGGCGAGCTTCACGCTGGCGACTTGCGCTTCGGCGTGGACGCCCGCGTCGGTTCTGCCCGAACCGGCGACGTGAACTTCCGCATTTTCAAGCAGCGACAAAACTCTCTGCAGCTCGCCCTGCACCGTGCGCTGATTTTCCTGCACCTGCCAGCCGTGAAAATCCGTGCCGTCGTATTGAATCAAAAGCTTGAAATTCATTTTTTCGGAAATAACAAATTAAATCTCTTGCAGGAAATTAACATCGACTCGTTAAACTCAATATCCAGTTCACGACAGCATTCGATAAAAAACTTTTGATGCGCCCGGCGCCAATATTCGAGCGTCCGGTCGCCTTCGCCCTCGTCAAAAGCGAATTGCTCGTCAACCTCTCGAAACGGCAAATGGCGAACTTCCGTCGTTTGAATAACGCACTGCGGATTGCCGTCGAAATCCGTCACCACGCTGTAGCCGCCGACAATCCCGCCGTCGCCGGCGTCGGATTCATCTTCCATCAGACTCGCCGTCGCCTTCTTTTTACCGGCGAGAACTAATTGGACAAGCTTTTTTGACGATTCGCGATTATGGTGAAAAAACCAGACTTCATAAGGCTCACCAGCGCTTATTTCGGGATTTTCCGCGCAAAACAGGCGCCAAAAATTTTGAATCGAAGCAGATTTATTCATTTTTTTCTAAGAATAGAGAAGCTGGAATCTTTCGCAATTAACCGGCATTTCCGTGTCCGGATCTTTGCCTAATTCGGCGCATCTTTTCGAAAAATAATCCCAGTGAACCTCGCGCCAGTAATCAAGGCTCTGGTCGCCTTCGCCCTCGTCAAAGGCAAATTCGGCGTCGACTTCATTAAAAGGCAAAACGCGGATTTCCGTCGTGCGCACAATGCATTTCGGATTGCCCGCAAAATCCGTGACGACGCTATAGACGCCGAGAACCGGCGCGTCTTCCGGCTTGTCTTCATATTCCCACGGCAGCGAAGCCGTCGCCGTTTTTTTGCCCTGCAAAACGAGATTGCAAAGCTCGTCCGCCATCTCGCCGGAATTGCCGAAATGCCAGACCTGAAAAGGCGTGTCCAGATTGATTTCGGGATTAGCGGCGCAGAATTCTTTCCAAAACTCTTCGATTTTCGGTGAAATTTTCATATTTCGATTGGGGCGCGGCTGCCCGGCTTAACGGCGACGTCGCCGCGCGCGCACAGCGGACAAGCTTCGGTTTTGTAGCTCGCCACTTCTAAAGTCGCTAAAGCGATTCGCGAAACGCCGACGTCGGCACGCCCGCCCGAACGGTCGATTATCGACGCGGCGCCCGTTACCTTCGCGCCGCGTTTTTCCAGCGCTGCGATACATTCGCGCGTCGAGCCGCCGGTCGTTATCACATCTTCGACGACTAAAATCCGCTCGTTTTCTTTGACGGAAAAACCGCGCCGCAGCGTCATCAAACCGTTTTCGCGCTCGGTCCAGATGAAACGCACATTCAAAGCCTGCGCGACGGCGTAGCCGATTATCAAGCCGCCGATGGCGGGCGAAGCGACCGTTTCGATATTTTCATCGGTAAAATGTTCGGCAATCGCTCGCCCGAATTTCGCCGCGTCCGCCGGATACTGTAAAGCCAGCGCGCATTGCAGATAATTCGCGCTGTGCAAGCCGCTCGACAAAATAAAATGACCTTCGAGAAGCGCGCCGCTTTCTTTGAAATGATTTAATATTTGTTCGGAATTCATAAGAGTCTGGAGAGTCCGGAGAGTCCAGAGAGTCTGGAGAGCCAGAAGAAATTTCAATCTGACTCAAGACTCTCTGGACTCTCTGGACTCTCAACTTCCAACAATCGGTCTGGGATCGAAAAAGCCGAATGCTTCGACAATTTTTCCGTCGCGCACGCGAAATTTTTCCAAAATCGGAATTATGCCAAAAACCGTGTCAACTTCCCAATGAGCAACGACAAAATCGCCTTCGCAAACGTGACTAAGAACGCAAACATCATTTATCGCGGGCAGAAAGCCGGATAAAAATGCCCGAAAATTTTCCGCGCCCGTGTTTTTTCCCGCCAGCGGGTCTTCAAACGCCACGTCGTCGGCAAGCGGCGCGAGCGATAAATCCTTTTCTTTTAACGCGTTTAGATATGCTTCGACGGCTTTGATATTTTCTTCTCTCATTTCGGAAATCTCCTCGAAAATTTAGTAAAAAGTCACAAAATAATATTTTCGTCGCGGAAGATTTTACGGTTTCGCTTGTAGCGCAAAGAAATTCGTGTTTAGAATAAATCCAGCGATGTATCCGTATCCTAACTTAATTTCCGAGTCCTTGCTAATCACTGAAACGATTGAATTGCTGCAATCCGCGGGCGGGCGCGCGACGGCGGTCGAGATTGTCGATATTGTTATGCGGATTTCCGCGCCGGATTCCGATTTGGCGAAAATGCTGGTGCTGGATTTGGTCAAGACCGACCCGCGCCTGCAATTAATCGAAGAAACGGTCGAGTTCATTCCGCTGAATCACGATTCGCGCAAGCTGCTCGAAACGGATTACGTCGTTTTCGATTTGGAAACGACCGGCGCGAAATGCCCGCCGTGCCGCGTGACGGAAATCGGCGCGTATCGCATCGAAAACGGGCAAATCGCCGGCGAATTTCAAACGCTGGTCAATCCCGAAACGTCGATTCCGCCGTTTATCGCCCAACTGACCGGAATCACGGACGCGATGGTCAGAAATGCGCCGAAATTTGCCGAAGTCATCCCGGATTTTCTGGATTTTATCGGCGACGCCGTGCTGGTCGCGCACAACGCGCATTTTGACATTCGCTTTTTGAACAACGAAATCGGGCGTATTTACGACAGCTACCGCGTGGCGAATCCGCATCTGTGCACCGTCCAGCTTTCGCGCAAGCTGCTTCCGCAGATTGAAAATCACCGCCTGCATACGGTCGCCGATTATTATTCAATCAATATCGAAAACCGGCATCGTGCGGGCGACGACGCTTTTGCGACGGCGAAAATTTTCGTCAACTTGCTGGAACAGCTGCAAAATCTGGGCGTGCGTGATTTGGCGACGGCAAAAAGATTAAAAAGATAGAAGGCTTTAATTTTCTCTTATCTTAACCTCGTGTTCGCCGCCTTTTTCGACTAGCTGCCAGTCTTCTTTTGAATTATCCGGATTTTCGTCCCGGTCGTAATATTTCCATTCGGCGGTAAAAATTCCTTTCACGTTCGGCTTTCGATAAAAAATCAGCGCCGCCTTTTCTCTCAGATTTACGTTTTTAATTACGACGGAACGACCTTCAAAGGCTGGAAAATCTTCTTGAAACTGAGCTTTGACTTTATTTTTAAACGAGTTTTCGCGGATTCCCTCGGAAATTTGCCTTGTAAATGTGCACGAGCCGAGCGCGAGACAAGCGGCGATGAAAAGCAAAACGATAAAAGTTTTTTTCTTCAAGGCTATTTCCACTTCTTCTCTTTCTGAAATCTTTTGACGACCATCTCGCGCCGCATTTTCGGCAGGTGGTCGATAAAAAGCCTGCCGTCGCAATGGTCTGTTTCGTGCAGAAAGCAGCGCGCGGCGTAGCCTTCGGCTTCGCGCTCGAACCATTCGCCTTTCACGTCCTGCGCTTTTAATTTCACTTTCGATGCGCGCAGGACGACAGCCGGAACTTTGCCGACCGACAGGCAGCCTTCCTGCCCGCTTTGTTCGCCCGTCGCGGAAACGATTTCCGGGTTGGCGGCGACCAGCTTGATGCCCTCGCAATCCATCACGAACAAACGCAAATTAAGCCCGATTTGCGGCGCTGCCAAGCCGACGCCTTCGGCTTCATACATCGTTTCGAACATATCGGCGCACAATTTTTCCAGCTCTTCATCAAACTGCGTCACGGGCGCGCCGGCTTTTGCCAGAACTTCTTCGGGATATTCGGTAATTTTTCTGATTGCCATAAATACTCTTAGAATTACGAATTACGAATTACGAATGAAGGAAAATTTCTGATAACATCTCGAATCTTTCTTCCAATTCGTAATTCGTAATTCGTAATTGAATATCATCGCGGAATGACGCCGCGCCGTGAAGCTCTTTTCCAATCGCTTTTCGTATTAAACCCTTTATCCTCGCGCAGCAGGCATTCGGTGCAAACGTCATTCGTTTCGTTGGTCGGGCTCAGGAACGTGTTGTAGTGGTCAACAACGCGGTCGCATTTAACGCATCTTGCCGGCTCTTTGTCCTCGGCGTTGTTTCTGATTTCGTCAATTTCAGTCATCTCGGTTTTTTCCTCAAGAGTCGAACTCTTTCCAAATAAAAATCCTTTTGCTTTTCAACAGTGTAATTGGCTTCGATGAAATTTTCCAAAGGCTGACACGCAATGCGGGTTTTCGCCTCCTGGCAGAGTTCTTCGGTCGCGAGCCAGATTTCCGGCGCTTCGGTCGGAATTTCCGAGATGACAAACTCGATTTGTTTTTTCAGAGCCGTATCGCTCGAAAGGTTTCCTTCAAAGTCCCACGCAAAAAATTTTTCGTCGGGCAAAATCCGGTTCAAGCCCTTGTAATGAAACGGCAGCGAAAGCGCGTCGAAATTCTGAAAAACGATGATCGGCTGGTTCGGCGCTTCGCTGGCTTCGATAAATCGCGCGACGCGAATCCAATCGCCGCGCTTCGCCATCTGCGGATAGTTTTTATAAACGCAGTACGGATAGAGAAAAGCGAAAACGACCGCGAAAAAAATCCAGCTTCGGCGCGGCAGGACGGCGCTTAAAAACAAAGCGGCGAATATAAAAAGCGGCACCAGCAGAACCGCCGTATGCCGCAGCGCGAGATAAACGCCGCCGAGCAGAAAATACGCGCAGAGCAAAAAAGCGACGATGACCGCCGAGATGGCGCCGAAGGCTAAAATGTCTTTATTAATTTGCCGGAAATTGTTTTTGACAAGCAAAAAGCCCATCAGAAAAAAGCCGAAACGCACCAGCCAGATTCTAATGACGGAAACGATTGACGATTCCGGCGGCGGCGAAAACTCGGTCGGAAAAGTCAGGTTCAGAACGTGATTCCAGATGATTCTCGCGCCTTCGACAAAGGATTTGTCAGCCTGAAAATAGTCCGCGTTAACGGCAAACTGCTCTTTGATTATCCAGAGCAAAGGCAGAATCGCCAGCCCGACAACCAGCATTTGCAAAAAATAATTTCGCGCTTCCTTGAATTTTTTCAAAACCAGCAGCGCCGCGAAACAGCCGACGAGCAAAAAACCGAGATAATAATTCGTGTAAAGCGCGACAATGGCGAGAAAAACAAATAGGACAGAACGATAAACGTGGAACGATGAACGCGGAATCGCCGCTTCCGCGCTTCTTTCCTGCGCGTCTTCTCCGCGCTTCAAATAACCGTCATCAAACAATTTCAAAAGCAAAACCGAAAGCAGAATCACCAGCGAATAGCCGCGAACTTCCAGGCTCGCCCAAATCAAAAACGGGTGCAGCGCAAACAAAACGGAAACGAAGCGCGCCCGGCTTTCGTCAAAAAACTTTCGCGCCAAATCCGAGAAAAACTTGATTGCCAGACAACTGAAAATGATTGATAAAAGCCGCGCGAAAAAAATCGAGCCGTCGAGTGAGCGCCATAAACTGAGCAGCAGAAAATAAAGCGGCGCTTGTTTTTCGTCGGCGAAAACGTTCTGAAAAGTCTGAAAAAATCCGTTCCGTGTCGTGTAGAGCGTCGAAGCTTCGTCCATCCAGACGTTCAGCAAATAAGCCAGCGGCAGAGCGACGGCTAAATGCAGAGCTATCAGCAGGCAAGGAAAGGAAAAAAGAAGCCGGGAAAAGCTTCTCCGTTTTATCCCGATTTTTTCATCTGTGTTCATCTGTATTCATCGGCGGACGAATTTTTCCTGTAAATCGCCCAGAACAAATCTTCCGCCGGATACGGAAAATTGATTTTACCGGGAATTAATTTCAAAAACGAATCGAATTTATTTCCCAGTCGATAACGCAAAAGCGATTTGGCGTGCTCGCCGGAAATTTTTTTCGACGGGCGACCTTGAGCGAGTTTTTCAAAACCGATTTCCCGCAAAAAGCCGGACAAAGTTTCCGGCGAAAACCAGTGCAGAACGCTCGGCGGCGAATATTCGTGCCAGGCGCGCCCGAAAACGCGCGCCGTCAGGCTCCGGCAATTCCACGTTTCGACCAGCAGAACGCCGCCCGGTTTTAATAAATCAAAAGCGTTTTCGAACGAACGGCGCGCGTTATGAAAATGCGCTGCGACCTGAATCATCGAAATCGCGTCGAATTTTTCCGCGCTCTCGAAATTCTCGAAATCGCCCTGAAAAATTCCCAGACCGAATTTTTCGCGCCCGGTTTTCGCCATCGAAGCGTTCGGCTCGATGCCTGCGCCTTGCCAGCCCGCGTCGCAAAAGCCCTGCAAAACGAAACCCGCCGCCGCGCCGACGTCGAGAATTTTTCCCGCTTTTATATGTTTTGACAAAATTTTCGCGTAATCGCGCCCGCGCCGCCGCAGCATCTCGCCTTCCGCCAGATAATCGGAATAACCTGCGCCGCCGCCGTTGAAATACGTATCACCGTAAATTTCCGCAACGTGATTGCCGTCAGCCGAAACTTCGGCAAAGCGATGCCGGCACGCCGCGCAATCGCGCACGGGAAAGCCTTTCGCCGCGAAGACTTCTTTGGAATTTGATGAGCAGAGCGGACAATTCATAAATTTGTCATTCGTTAAAGGACAAAGGGCTAAGGATTAGACTTTAATTCAAACAAAATCATCGCGTCGCATTCGGCGACGACCGGGAAATTTTCACGCAGTTCATTTTCCAGATTCGGCTTTTCCGCCAGAAGATCTTTCTGCGCAACGAAATATTTTGCGCCTTTTGAGGCAAACTCGCGAACTTTTTCCAGCGATTGCTGCTCGGTGCAGATATTAAAGCCTTTGCGGTCGAGCCAGTAAAACATAAACGAAGCGTTGTAGGCGACGGGCAATCGGTCGGCGTCGAAACAGTTTCCGCCGCTGGCGAGAATCAAACCTTCGTTTTTGAGATACGGCTTCAGCTCCTGGGCGCAGGCAAATGATTCGTCTTTGACGCGATGCTGGAGAAAATTGGCGCGAACGCGTTTGGCTTCGAGCAGAAACGTTCCGGCAATCGAAATCGCCAGCAGAAGAATCAGCGAAATTTGTTTTAATCTGGCGAAAGCGTCCAGATGCGACGAAAAATTATAATGGCTGCGGAAAAATTCTCCAAACTTTTTCGCCCCGAAGCCGAAAAGAAGCGCGGCGGGCGCGACCGAAAAAATATGATAATAAATCGCCCAATCGTCGGCGGTCGTGCGCGCGGCGATAACGTAAAACGCAAAAGCCGAAGCCAGCCACAAAAGACATAGAAACACGACCTTCTCGCGCCGCCCGCGCCAGACGGCGAAAATTCCCAAAATTAAGCCGAAACCGAGCCAGACGGCGAAAATTTCCGCCGACAGGATGCCTTTTATAAAATAGGAATTCGTGAAAAAATCCGCGCCGACCAGATGCGTTTCGTTGGAAACGCCGAGCGAATTGCCGTAATTTTTCCAGAGGCTTTTCGCGTGCAGATACCAAAGCGCAGCGGGCAGCAGCGAAAAAATTCCGAACAGCCAGACTTTGCTTTGTCTGAACGCGCCGAGCCCGAATTTTTGCAGCAGCAAAACGCCGAAAAGCAGCCCGATGTGCGCCGCCGGCGCTTTGGCTAAAATTGCCAGAGCGGTAAAAAGCGCGGCGAAAACGAAATCTTTGTTCGAGTCATTTTTCAGCCAGCCGGAGAAAAAATAGACGCTCGCTGTATAACACAAAAGCATCAAGCCTTCCGGCTGAATCGAAGTCGAAATCTCGACGACCAAAGGATGAAAAGCGAAAAAGGCAAACGCGAAAACCGCCGCCCAATCGTCCAGAAAACTGCGCGCCAGGCGAAAGAAAAACCAGAGCGCGGCGAGCGAAAAGAGAAAATTTACCAGGCGCGGAATGTATTCGTTAAAACCGAAAAGCCGGTAGAAAATCGCTGTCAGGAAAGGGTAAACCGGAAATTCCATTTCGGCGTAGCCCGCGCTCGTTCCGCGCCAGTCGATGCGCGGGAAAAACGGGTTCATTCCTTCGCGGACGTAATTGCGGGAAATTGAAGCCAGATCGCATTCGCGCCACGAAGCGCGTTCGACCGGTCGCCAGACGTCGACGAAGCGAACCAGCGCGCCGAGCGCGAAAATTAAAAGAAAAACTGTCGGGAGCTTTTTCATCGGGTTTTTAACGCAAAGACGCAAAAGCGCAAAGGCGCCGGAGAAATAGAAATTGTTTCTGCCGTATTCGTAATTTTTCCTTCTTTCCTTAGCGTCTTCGCGTAAAAATCTGTTTCAACGCAGGAAACTCAGTGATTTATTCCAGAACGACGGCAGATAAATCACCGCGCAGACCGCCAGAATCCAGAGCAGAATATTAATCACCGAGGCGTGGTCGCGAAACAGCAGCTGCACCGGGTCGCCGCCTTCCTTGCGCTTATGCACCAGAAACAGATAACGAAAAATGCCGTAGACGACAAACGGCAGAGTGATGAGCAGATTGCTCGTCCCGAAGCGGCTGACCGTATCTTCCGCCATCGTATAGAGCGCGTAGGTCAGAACCGCCGAACCGCCGCAAATCGTCATCATTGCGTCGAGAAATTCGACGGAATAATCGTTCAGGCTCGCGCGATGCGAACCGGCGTTTTCCTGCAAAAGAATGAGTTCGTGACGACGCTTGCCGAAACCGACCAGCAGAGCGACCATCGAGGTGCAGAGCACGAGCCACGCCGAAACTTCGACTTGCAGCACCAGAGCGCCCGCGACGGCGCGCAGCACGAAACCGCTCGAAATAATGATGACGTCGAGAATGACGGCGTGTTTGAGCCGCAGCGAGTAAGCCAGATTCAGCGCCAGATAAATGCCGATCGCCAGGGCAAACGCCGAGCTTAATTGAAAAGCCAGAATGACCGCGCCCGCAAAAAGCAAAATCATCGCCAGACGCGCCAGATTGACGTTCAAAGCGCCGGAAGCGAGCGGGCGATTTTTCTTTACCGGATGCTGCCGGTCTTTTTCCAAATCGCATAAATCGTTAAACAGGTAAACGCCGCTGCTCGCTAGGCAAAACGCTGCGAAACCGCCGAAGCTGAACAAAATGTTGTGCGCGTCGAGCAGCGAGCGGGAAAATATCAGACCGCTGAAAACCAGCAGATTTTTTACCCATTCGCGCGGGCGCATAGAGCGAATCAAACCGCGCGCCGACCGGCTGAACGAAGCGCTCGCGACTTCTTCTTCAGCGGCTTCGCCCGCGGACTGTGTCATCTCAAGTTGTTTCACGGCTTATTTCCTTTGCCTCTCCGGCGTGTTTGCGCTTTTGGGGCTTTGTCTCGATTACGCGCAGGTCTTGCTTTGCCGCTTCCTGCGCGTGGCGACGCATATTAACGACTTCGAATTTGCTTGTAAAAATCTCTAAAATCTCGCTCAGAAATTCCAGCTTTTCTTCCGCCGGTAAATTCATCGCGGGAAAAAATTTGAGTTCGGGCGCGTCTTCGCCGCTCAGAAAATCCAGCGGGTGAAGCAGTAAAGACAACCCGGTTCCCGTCAAACGGCACAAATCGATTGCCGTTTTCCAATAAGTTCTGGCAATCGATTTGGAAAACGTCGAAAGATAAATCACGTAGCTGGCGTGAATCGGCGTTTTGAAAACGGGCAAGGTCGTGACCGGAATCTCGACCAGAGATTTTTCTCCGATTTGCCATTTATACGGCTTTAAGGATTGAAAGCCGTCCGAGAATTTACCGAACAGTTTCCGGCGTTTTTCGCGTTCTTCGTCCGACATTTCCGGCGATTTAAAAAAATAATAAGCGCGGGCGAGCGGCGCGATATAAGTCGGCAGAGTCGAGCAGTCGTATTGGTAATCGCGCTCGCTCAAAACCTCGAGAACCGTCGGCGAAAGGCTGTAGCCGGGACCGCGAAAGCCTTTCGGCAGCTGCCCGGTAACTTTTTCCAGCGCTTCTTCCGTGCGCCGAAATTCGTCAATCAGTTCCTGTTTCGTGTAAAGATGCAGCCACGGCTCGTGCCGGAAACTGTGGTTGCCGATTTCGTGATTTTCCCCGGCGATTTGCCCGATGGCTTCCGCGTTTTTCTCCAGCGCGGCGTCTTGCCCGACAATAAAAAATGTAATATTTAAATTTCTTTCCTTCAAAAAACGCAAAACGCGCGGCACGCACGCATCCAGATACGACGGCAGCCGCTCCCAGCCCGCGTCGCCGTGCGTTTTCATATAAGACCATTTATTGTCGAGGTCTAGACTGAGACTTGCAATCGGTTTATTCATCTGTTTTTCCAATATCCTCGGGTGCGGCTTTTGGATGTAAGCCGTCTGAATTTCTGATTCTGTGTCCGACAACTTTGCCGTCGCGAAATTTGATATACATTCGCCAGTCCGTCTCAAAAATTTCAGACCTCATTGATATCGACCAATCTTCAGGCGAATAAACATTGACGGTTAAGTTCGAGCGGCAGCTTTTTTTAGACCAGAAATTTTTCAAAACGTTCTCGTAGCTGTCACCTAACTGAATTTCGTTTCTGATTTCCAGTAATATTTGTCTGTTTGGTTCATTTTGCGAATGAGTCTTAAAAAAATCGCCCGATAAGCAAATCAGCCAAAAATAATACAAAACAAAAGGAATTAGTATTATTATTGCCGCTATCAAAGACTTTTTGTTATTTTTTAAATAATCCGTCAGTTTGGCGAACACGGCTTTACTCCTTATTCAAATGCTCCGACATAAAGTTTTCCGCCAGCTGAACGGTTTCGTTGACGTTCAAAGTTCCGTTGACGATGTGCGCCGAGTTAATCACAAAGACGTTTTCCAAAGACGTTTTCACGCCCGGCAGATTTTTCGAATAATCGAGCGTCGGAATTGGAAAAACCTGCCGGACGCGCGAAACCTTGAAAGCCAGAACGTCTCGCCGGTCAAAGCGGGCATACATTTTTTCGAGCGCGGCTAAAAACGTTTCTTCGATTTCCGCGTCGGATTTTTCAAATAATTCGTCGTCGGGCGCGACGTATTTCGGCAAATAAACCAGCGCGTTTCCGCCGAACTCGGTTTTATCGACGAGCGCCGACATCTCGATAATTCCGGTAAAAGGCGTTTCGTCCGTGATGTTTGTGACGTAGAAATCGGAAAGCGAATTTTTCATCAGCACCGACGCGCAGACGATGCCCTGATATTTGACGTTTTCGAGCTTCGCCTTTTCTGTTTCGGAAAATTGCGGGCAGATTTTTGCCGCAATGCTCGCCGGGCAGGTTAAAATTACGGAATCAAATTCAAAAGCCGAAGAATCAGCCGCAGAAGGCGCGGCGAGAACGGAAATTTCGGAAAGGCTCGGAAAAGAATTTATTTTCATTTTCCCTTTGAATTTCTCTGTGCTGTCCGTGCCGTCTGCGGCAAAAACTTTTACTTTGTTGCTTTTCAGTTTTTCAATCTTTTCGACTTTTGAATTCAAACGAACGCCGACGCCTTTTTCGCGCAAAACTTCGCCGAATCTTTGCAAAACGCGCGCGTAGCCGCCGCGCACGTAGCCGAACATTTCCTTTTTTAAGCCGGAATTTCGCGCCGCATACAATCTTTGAATCGTCGCCCAGATAAACGCGGC
>DASVRL010000320.1:0-6335 GCA_036388635.1 Pyrinomonadaceae bacterium | reverse complement strand
GCTCGGCTGCGGCATTCCTTCGGGAAATTTTTTCTTCGCCGCGTTCTTTTTGTTGCCTCTTTTATTAATAACGCCCTGATTTTTTCTCAGCCATTCGAGCTCTTTATCGACATCGACCGCCGTTTCCCACGAATCGCCATTCTGTTCTCTCGGCTTGTTCGGCTGGGCTTCTCTGGCGGATTTTTTGCTGTTCAGCCACCAGCCGACCGCGCCGACCAAGCCCAAAAGCAGGATAAAAAGCGACACGTACCACCAGGTATAATCTTCGGATTCCGGCGCTTTGGGCGGAATCGGCGTCGGCATCTGAGCGAAAACATTCGCCGCAAATATCAATAAAAGCGAAGCGCAGTTTATAAATAAACGGTTCATCAGCGCAAAATAACTATTTTTTTTATTCATCTCTTCATCCAAAATATTCAGCATTTAAGGCAGGCGAAAAGGGGAAGCTCATTAAGTGTCCAGGAGGCGGCGAATTTGTCGCCGTTGATTCTCAGCCTCCGGCGGCGAAAATCACTCTCTAATTATGCACCGGGAAAACAAAAATGTCACGCAAAATTTTAATTATGATTGACATTTGCCAAAAAAGTTTAACATTAGTATTTTTTAAGTATAATTACCTTTACGGAATCTCGTTTTCGTAATAAAGTTAGTCACAATCGTTTTTCAAACAGACAGCTAAAACCATAAAATTAAAACCATGTCCGCCGTTCAAACCGTTACGGAAACGAATCTTTCCAGCCTTGCGCTCGTTCATCGAGGCAAGGTGCGCGACGTTTATCAGGTCAACGACAAACAATTTCTGCTCGTCGCCACCGACCGAATCTCGGCTTTCGACTGCGTTATGCCGACGCCGATCCCGCATAAAGGCGCGGTTTTAACGGCGCTTTCACGATTCTGGTTTTCGCGGCTCGGACATTTGACCGGGCATCATTTGATAACCGCCGATTTTGATAAAATGCCCGATTCGATACGACAGAATGAAGAATTGCGCGGGCGCTCGATGCTGGTCAAAAAAACGGAAGTTTTCCCCGTCGAATGCGTCGTGCGCGGTTATCTGGCAGGCTCGGGCTGGAAAGATTACAAGGCGACCGGAAAAATTTGCGGGCACGAATTGCCGGCGGGCTTGCGCGAAGCCGACCGTCTGCCGCGACCGATTTTCACGCCCGCGACGAAAGCCGCGACCGGGCACGACGAAAATATCACCGAGATGGAATTCGTCGAAGCGGTCGGCGCGGAAACCGCCGTTCGATTAAGCTCGCTTTCGCTCAAGCTTTATCAGGAAGCCGTCGCCTATGCTCTGACGCGCGGCATTATCATCGCCGACACGAAATTTGAATTCGGGCGCGACGAAAATGGAAATATTATTTTGATCGACGAGGTTTTGACGCCCGATTCTTCGCGCTTCTGGTCGGCGGAAAATTACGCCGCCGGCGGGTCGCCGCCGTCGTTCGACAAACAATTCGTGCGCGATTACCTGGAAACTCTGGATTGGAACAAACAACCGCCCGCGCCGAAGCTTCCGCCGGAAATCGTCGAAGCGACCGCTGCCCGCTATCTGGAAGCCTATAAAATTTTGACGGGAAAAGAACTTTAAAAATTACGAATTGAAAATTACGAATTACGAATTTGAAATATTGCTCAAGCTCGTAATTCGTAATTCGTAATTCGTAATTCGTAATTGAATTATGAAATTAAGAACGCGAATGGAATCGTTGATTGAAGAGATGCTGGACGGGCAGATTATGCTCTGCGAGGCGCTTTCGGAATTTGAAAAGCTTTATATTCAAAAGGCGCTCGACCGCTACGACGAGCATCTTTCAAAAACCGCCAGCGCGCTCGGCATTCACCGCAACACGCTCTCGAAACGCGTCGCGACCTATCAAACTCCGGCAAAAACCCCGAAACGTCTCTTAACCGCGCGGCGCACTAAATAATTTATAAAAATCTCGGTTTGTTTTTCGTTTCCAGAACTTCGATTTCGTCGCCGACTCGCAAAAAATCTCCCGCCTCTTCGACAATCAAATTCTGCCCGAAAAGAATTTTTTTCTTCAAGCTTCTTTTCGGAATGCGAAAGCTCGCCAGAGTTTTCAGAGGCTCTTTGCCGTCTTTTTCGCCCGTCGCCTGGTCAATCGTCGTGATTACGCAGCGCGCGCAGGGCTTGACGACGTGAAAAACGCTCGCGCCGATTTTGATTTTTTTCCAGCCGTCCTCGGCAAAAGGCTCGGCATCTTTGACGACGAAATTCGGACGAAAGCGATTCATCGGCAAATCGCCCGCGAGCCGCGAATTTAAATCCTTCAACGAATTTTCGCCGATTAAAAGAAACGGGTAGCCATCGGCAAACGAAACGTGGTCGTCTTTATGCACGGCGTAAAAATAATTGACTTTCCGCTCGGTTTCTTCCGGCATCAAGACGAGTTTGCATTTCGTCTGCAAAACGTCGCCGAACCATTCGTTGATTGAGTTTTCGTAAACTTTTGCCGCGCATTTACTGCTCCAGACAGCGACGCGCGCCGTTTCGTCGGTGTTGGGCGAAAAAGGAATGTCCAGTTTATTTCCGTTTTCCGAAACCTCTAAACCGCTTTCGCCGATTTTCACTTCAATCGTCGCCATTTTCGGAAACTCGCGCTGAGTAAAAAATTTATTTTTTTCGTCGACCAGCATCCAACGGCGGTCGAATTCCAGACCGCGCCGCTCGATTTTCGTTTCTTTCAGCGGAATTCCCTTTAAAGATTTAATCGGATAAATATTAATTTCGGAAATAATCATAGACTAAATTTGATAATAGCATTGTCAGATTTTCTAAGTTGCCGCAGTAAATTGCCAATCAAGGGTTGACAGGTTAAACTCTGTTTTTTATACTAGCACTCTAGGAAGGACAGTGCTAACAATCTAATTTCGCGCCGTCGTTCCAATTTCATAATAAAACTTTTTCAAAAATCCCGAAAGGAGAAAATATAAATGGCTACAACAATTAAACCGTTACACGACCGTGTTATCGTGCGTCGTCTCGACGAATCAAGCAATCAGACAGCAGGCGGACTCTACATTCCCGACTCGGCGAAGGAAAAACCGCAGGAAGGCGAAGTCATCGCCGCCGGCGCGGGCAAATACAAAGAAGACGGCACGCGCCAGACGCTCGACGTCAAAGAAGGCGACCGCGTTTTGTTTGGCAAATACAGCGGCTCGGAAATCAAAATCGACGGCGAAGAGCTTTTGATTATGCGCGAGGACGAAATTCTCGGAATCATCGAACGCGCCAACGCGGGCAATGCCGCATAGTTTACCGGGTTCAGCGAGTTGCGGGTTGACCGAAGTTAATAAAACATTCAATTAACTCGGCGAACTCAGCCAGCTTTCCGCCAACTCAGTCAACTTACAAAATATTTAACAGGAGATTTATAAAATTATGGCTAAACAAGTTATTCATGGAGAAGATTCACGCGCAGCTATCCTGCGCGGCGTCAATCAGCTCGCCGACGCGGTGAAAGTGACGCTCGGACCGAAAGGTCGCAACGTCGTGATTGACAAAAAATTCGGCTCGCCGACGATTACCAAAGACGGCGTGACCGTGGCGAAAGAAATCGAATTAAAAGACAGTTTGGAAAATATGGGCGCGCAGATGGTGCGCGAAGTCGCTTCGAAAACCTCGGACGTCGCCGGTGACGGAACGACGACCGCAACGGTTCTCGCTCAAGCGATTTTCAAAGAAGGCGTGCGCACCGTCGCCGCCGGAGCTAACCCGATGGCTTTAAAACGCGGCATCGATAAAGCCGTCGAATTAATCGTCGCCGAAGTTCAGCGCTTAGCGAAACCGGTTTCGGGCGATTCCATCGCGCAGGTCGGCACCGTGTCCGCCAACGGCGACAAAACCATCGGCAACATTATCGCCGAAGCGATGGATAAAGTCGGCAAAGACGGCGTCATCACCGTCGAAGAAGCCAAAACGATGGACACGTCCCTGGAAGTCGTCGAAGGTATGCAATTCGACCGCGGCTATCTGTCGCCGTATTTCGTCACCGACGCCGACCGTATGGAAGCGGTTTTGGACAACCCGCTGATTCTTATCAACGAGAAGAAAATTTCTTCGATGAAAGACCTGCTGCCGATTCTCGAACAGGTTGCCAAGCTGGGCAAACCGCTTCTGATTATCGCCGAAGACGTCGAAGGCGAAGCGCTGGCGACGCTGGTCGTCAACAAATTGCGCGGAACTTTGAACGTCGCGGCGGTTAAAGCGCCGGGCTTCGGCGACCGCCGCAAAGCGATGCTCGAAGACATCGCGACTTTGACGGGCGGACAGGTTATCAGCGAAGATTTGGGCATCAAGCTCGAAAGCATCACGGCGGACGACCTCGGCAAAGCCAAGAAAGTCACCATTGACAAAGACAACACGACGATTGTCGAAGGCGCCGGCGAAGGCGAAGCCATTCAGGGACGCGTCAAAACCATCCGTAATCAAATCGACGAAACTTCTTCGGATTACGACCGCGAAAAATTGCAGGAACGTCTCGCCAAACTGGTCGGCGGCGTCGCCGTCATCAAAGTCGGCGCGGCGACCGAAACCGAGATGAAAGAGAAAAAAGCCCGCGTTGAAGACGCGATGCACGCCACGCGCGCGGCGGTCGAAGAAGGAATCGTCCCGGGCGGCGGCGTGACATTGGTTCGCGCCTCGAAAGTCCTCGATTCATACACGACCGAAGAAGGCGGCGACACGGACGAGCAAATCGGCGTCAACATCATCAAGCGCGCCGTCGAAGAACCGCTCCGCCAGATTGCCGGCAACGCCGGTAAAGAAGGCGCGGTCATCGTCGAAAAAATCCGCGCCGAAGACAACGAAAACTTCGGTTTTAACGCCGCCACCGAAAAATTCGAAGATTTGGTTGCCGCAGGCGTCATCGACCCGGCGAAAGTCACGCGTTACGCGCTGCAAAACGCCGCTTCGATCGCCGGTTTGATGCTGACCACGGAAGCGATGATTTCCGAATTGCCTGACGAAAGAGGCGAAGGCGGCGGCATGGGCGGCGGAATGCCCGGCGGCATGGGCGGCATGGGCATGGGAATGTAATTTCCTTTACACAATAAAAAGGGCTTTGTTTCGTAATAAAATGAAGCCCTTTTTCAAAACACCTTTATTTTTTGTTAGGAGATAGTTATGGCAGAAGAAAAAGAAACTAAAAAAGAAACTCCAACGGAACAAGCTAAACAGGAAAATGAAGAATCATCTTCAGAAAAAGCAACACAACAAAAACCTTCCAAAACTTCTAAGCCAACATCTCCAAAACGCAACTCTAAAACAAAGAAAAAATCTAACAAAAAAGCAGTAGCGAAATTAAATATCACATCAAGTAAATTTCAGGCAAAATATCCGCGCCACGCTCTTAAGAAAACTTTGCGAATTCCAAGAGCGATTTTAGAACAAAATGCAGGTAAAGAATGCACTGACAAGGAAGCTGTCGGTTTTCTAGGTATTAGTCTTAATGGAGAGATGAGAATGGAATTAAGCTCTGGAATTAAATATGGTTTTCTAGAGCGCCCAGCTGCAGGGAAAGTAAAAGTATCAGAACTTGCAAGAAAAATCCTTCGCCCTCAACAACCTAACGATGAAATAGAAGGATTACGAGAAGCCATCCTAAAAGCACCAGATATTTCTGATGTGTATAAACATTATAGAGGTGAGAATCTTCCAGACCCACAATTTTTTGATAACGCTTTAGTAGATACTTTTCATATTCCGCAATCTGAATCATCAAAATTTAAAACGATTTTTATAGAATCTCTTCGAGATGCTAATTTACTTGAACAACATAATGAAAAATGGAGAGTTCTAGATGTTTCGGTTGAAAACACACCAAACGTTAATTCAGACACGATTAAAAAGTTGGGAAAGTCAGTTTCAATCGGTGCTAACGATAGTTGTTTTGTGATAATGCCTTTTGCTCCTCCCTTAGGAAACCATTATTCATTAATTTTTGAACCGGCAATAGAAAAAGCAGGTCTGAAACCTGTTAGGGCTGATGCTGATATATTTGCTACAGGGAAAATTATGGATCAAGTTTGGAGAGGAATTTCAGCCGCTAAAGTTATGGTTGCTGAGTTAACATCACGAAATCCAAATGTTTTCTATGAATTGGGGTTAGCACATGCATTAAAAAAACCTGTTGTGCTCATATCTTCAAACGAAGAGGACGTACCTTTTGACGTTAGACATATCAGAGTCATTTACTATAACGTAAATGACCCTTTCTGGGGTGAAAAACTTATAGCAAAAGTAGCAGAAAATATTCTTTCTGCCATCAAAAACCCCGAAGAAGCTATCTTTGAAGGAGCAGTAAACG
>DASVRL010000319.1:0-9654 GCA_036388635.1 Pyrinomonadaceae bacterium | reverse complement strand
TTATAGTTTTTGATTTAGATTCAAGCAATGAATTATCATCTACCTCATTGAATTTAATACTCGAACGATTTTTCAAAAGAAAGTTTTTAATTTATGCGCGACATTCCCGTCGGAAACGGCTCACTTCTTGTTACCTTCGACGACAAATATCAAATCCGCGACGTTTATTTTCCGCACGTCGGGCAGGAAAATCATACGGAAGGCTATCCGTTTCGCTTCGGCGTCTGGGCGGACGGCGCGTTTTCGTGGATTTCCGCCGATGATTGGAAACGCCGGCTGCGTTACCAGAAGGAAACGCTCGTCACTGACGTTCATTTAATCAACGAACGGCTGGGCTTGGAAATCGTTTCGCACGATACGGTGGCGAGCCACGAAAACGTTTTTCTGCGCTGCGTCCGCGTCAGCAATCTGCGCGACGCCGCGCGCGAAGTCCGCGTTTTTCTGCATCACGATTTTCGCATCTCGGAAAACAAGGTCGGCGACACAGCCTTTTACGACCCCGAAACTTTCGCGCTCATCCATTACAAACGCGACCGCTATTTTCTGATTAATACCGAGCCGCATTTCGACGCTTTCGTGACGGGCAGAAAAGATTTCCGCGACCAGGAAGGAACCTGGCGCGACGCCGAAGACGGCGTTTTGCAGGGCGGCGCGATAACGGAAGGCTCGGTCGATTCGACCGTCGGCATTCACCTTAACCTCGAAGCGCAGCAAACGCGCGAGTTTTTTTACTGGATTGCGGCAGGCGCGTCGCACGAAGAAGTCGCCGCGCTGAACAATCTGGTCAAAGACCGGACGCCGAACAAATATCTCGGCTACACGGAAAATTACTGGCGCGTCTGGGTCAACAAAAACGACATCGATTTTGCGGATCTGCCGCCGGAAATCGTCGAATTATTCAAGCGATCCTTGCTCATTATTCGCACGCAGGCGGACAACGACGGCGCTATCTTAGCCGCCAACGATTCGGACGTGACCGCAAGAGCGACCGACCATTACAGCTATCTGTGGACGCGCGACGGCGCGCTGGTCGCCAACGCGCTCGATCTTGCCGGTTATCCGTCGCTGGCGCGAAAATTTTACGAATTGTGCGGAAAAATCATTCACGAAAACGGCTATTTTTTGCAGAAATACAACGCCGACGGCACGGTCGCTTCGGGCTGGCACGCCGCCTGGGACGTGAGCGCGAAAAAGCGGCTCGTGCCGATTCAGGAAGACGAAACCGCGCTGGTCGTCTGGGCTTTGTGGCAGCATTACGACCGTTACCGCGACATCGAATTCGTCCGCCGGCTTTACCGCCCGCTGATTCTCAAAGCGGCGAATTTTATGTGTATGTTTCGCGACGCGGAGACCGGGCTGCCGCTGCCGAGCTGGAATTTGTGGGAAGACCGTCGCGGAATTCATACTTTCACCTGTTCCACGGTCGTCGGCGGTCTGCGCGCGGCGGCTCGTTTTGCATATCTTTTCGGCGAAGCCGAGATTGCCGAAAAATATGAAACGGCGGCGGATGAGATTGTCCGGGCGATGCGCGAGCATCTTTACAGCGCGCAGCTCGGACGTTTTCTGCGCGCCTTGCAGTTTCACAATGACGATAGCTTTGAAGCCGACGCGACCGTCGACGCATCGCTTTTCGGGACGTTTTATTTCGGCGCGTTCGAGGCGAATGACGAGCTTGTAAAAAACACGATGCGAGCCGTCAGAGAGAGCCTCTGGGCGCAGACGGAAATCGGCGGCGCGGCGCGTTACGAAAACGACGGTTATATGCGCGCGACCGAGCAAACGACCGGAAATCCGTGGTTTATCTGCACGTTGTGGCTGGCTGATTTTTATATTGCGAGCGCGAGCGGGCGCGAAGATTTGGACAAAGCGCTGGAGATTCTGGAATGGACGGCGCGGCGCGCTCTGCCGTCGGGCGTGCTGGCGGAACAGGTTCATCCGCTGGACGGCGCGCCCGTTTCGGTTTCGCCGCTGACGTGGTCGCATTCGACTTTTGTGGCGACGGTGATGAATTATTTAAATAAACTAAAAATAATCTAATGGAAAGATACCGGACATTACTGCCCCGTTTCGCGGCTTTGATTCTCGACGTCGTTTTGCTTTTGCCGCTGGCTATCGTCGACGAGCAAATTAAAAGCGCCGCCTTTTCGCAGGAATTTAAATGGGTTTTATTTTTGATTACCGATTTAGCCGAAATAATTTATTTTATCGTAATGCACGGTTTATTCGGGCAGACGGTCGGAAAAATGCTGATGAACGTCAAAGTTCTGGACGTTTCCGAAGCGCCCGTTAAATTTCGGCAGGCGATTCTCAGAGACTTGCCGCAGCTGTTGTTCATCATCGGCTCGTTTATTTTTCTCTATCCTTTATCGCTGGTCGAGATAGACCCGAATTCGCCGGCTTACTGGAAAAATCCGTTTTTCATTTTGATATTCGTTTGGGGCATCGTTGACCTGTTGGCGGTTTTAACCAACGAAAAACGCCGCGCGCTGCACGATTATATCGCCGGAACGGTCGTTGTCAGGATAAATCAAAATTCGGATGCGAGATAAATTTCGGACGGCTTTCGGCTGTCTCTTTCAAGTCTTTACATCTTTGCGTTAAACTTAAACTAATGAGACGAGCAAAAATTTTAGCCACCCTCGGACCGGCTTCCAATTCGCCGGAAATTATTGAATTACTGCTGCTTGCCGGATTAAACGCGGTCAGGATAAATATGTCGCACGGCGAGCGCGACGAGCACGCCGAAACCATCCGGCGCGCCAGAGAAACGGCGAAGAGACTGGACAAGCCGCTGTCGGTTCTGGTCGACCTTTCGGGACCGAAAATCCGCACGCGCAAGCTGGCGGGCGGAATGCCGGTTTTTCTGGAAGACGACGCGCGATTTACGATTACCGCCCGCGACATCGTCGGCAACGCGCAGGAAGTTTCGACCACTTTTATGGAATTGCCGAAACTCGTCACGCCGCAGACGCGGATTCTGCTCGACGACGGCTCGATTGAGCTGGAAGTCGAAAGCACGACGGGCGACGATGTCGTCACGCGCGTCGTCAGCGGCGGCTGGCTCGCCGAGCGCAAGGGCATAAATTTGCCGAATACGATTTTGCCGATTCCCAGTCTGACGGAAAAAGACCGCGCCGATTTGGAATGGGCGATGCAGCAGAATATTGATTACATCGCGCTCTCGTTTGTGCGCAAAGCGGAAGACTGCATCGAGGTCAAAGAGCTTATTAAAGAATTGCACAAGCGCGAGACGGGCAGACCGCTGCTCGTCGCCAAAATCGAAAAGGCGGAAGCGATTGAAAATCTCGATTCGATTCTGGCGGCGACTGACGGCGTGATGGTCGCGCGCGGCGATTTGGGCGTCGAAACCAGCACCGAGCTGGTGCCCGTCTACCAGAAAACGATTATCGAAAAAGCCGTCAAAGCCGACCGGTTCGTCATCACGGCGACGCAGATGCTGCAATCGATGATAGCCGAGCCGCGCCCGACGCGCGCCGAAGCTTCGGACGTGGCAAACGCCGTCTGGGACGGAACCGACGCCGTGATGCTTTCGGGCGAAACGGCAACCGGAAAATATCCGATTGAAGCGGTGGCGACGATGGCTCGCATCATCAACTCGGCGGAAACCGTGAAAACGGCGAAGCTGCGGCGTCCGGTAAAATTCAGCGAAGACCCGACGGGCAGAACCTCGCAGGCGCTCTGCAAAGCGGCGGCGATTTGCGCGCGCGAGATTCTGACCGATAAAGTCGCCGTCTTTACCGAATCCGGCTTGATGGCGCGCCGCCTGTCCAGCGTGCGCTCCGGCTTGCAGACCTTTGCGCTGACCAATTCCGACGACGTGCGCAACCAGCTTTCGCTGATTTGGGGCGTCGAGCCTTTTTGTCACGAAGACAAAAAGACGACCGAATTAATGCTGAAACAAGGCGAAGACACTTTGCTGAAAGCCGGAGTCGTCAATCAGGGCGAAACGATTGTGATGATGGCGGGCAGGCTCTCGGGCTTGGGTTTATCGAGTTCGGTCGTCGTCTGGACAATCGGCGAAAACGTGCCGCGAAGATAGATTTAAACGGAAATATCATTTTTTCCGAAAAATCTTGTCACTGCCAAAGCCGTATGTTAAGTTTTTCATATAACACTTATTAGTATTTTTTGACGAGCAAGGGAGGCTTCCATGACGAATTCATTTCAACTTTCGGCGTCCGAAGCGGACGCAGGCGGCGCTGATTTTAATCGAGGTTCAATTTTTTTCATCGGCACGGCGACCGTCATTTTGCGTTACGCCGGTTTCACAATCCTGACCGACCCGAATTTTCTGCACGCGGGCGACCACGTGCATCTCGGCTACGGGCTGACCTCGGAGCGACTGACCAATCCGGCGATTGACATCGAAGATTTGCCGCCGCTGGATTTATGCGTTTTGTCGCATTATCACGGCGACCATTTCGACCGCATCGCCGAAGAAAAGCTGGATAAGGATTTGCCGATTATCACGACCAATCACGCCCGCGAAGAACTCGAAGCGAAAAATTTTCGCAAGGCAATCGGGCTGGACACCTGGGAAGCGGTCGATTTTACGAAAGGCGCGGCGCGGCTGCGCATCAGCTCGATGCCCGGTCAACACGGTCCCGGCGTCGTCGATTTCGCGCTGCCGCCCGTGATGGGCAGCGTTCTGGATTTTGAAACGACCGGCGCCGAGCGGCTTTTGCGGCTTTACATTTCGGGCGACACGCTCGTTCACGACGAATTAAAGGAAATTCCCCAACGCTTTCCCGAAATCGATCTGGGCTTGTTTCATCTCGGCGGCACGCAGATTATGGGCGTGATGCTGACGATGAACGACGAACAAGGCGTGGAAGCCATCAAAATCATTCAACCGGAAAAGGCGATACCGATTCATTACAACGATTACGACGTTTTCAAATCGCCGCTCGAAGATTTCAAACGCGCGGCGGAAGAAGTCGGTCTGAGCGAAAAAATCATTTATCTGAGTCACGGCGAAACGTATAATTTCGAAGTCCCGGCGAGCCGCCGCCGACAGGTTTCGGCTTAGACCTTTCCGTTTAACAAACAAAAATAAAGCGAGTTCGCTGGCAAGCAAACTCGCTTTATTTTCCCGCACGTTACAAGCCGGTTTCTTTTACTCTTATCGCTCTTTCAATTTATCAACCGTTGCCGGCGGCTTCCCGGCTTTTTTCATCGACCATCTGCCGACCTAATTTGTTCGGATCAAAGTATGCGTGAAAGCGCGAGATTTTATCGCCCTCGAATTCCAGAATGCTGACGCCTTCGTAAGAAAACCGATTGCCGTCCGAGCTTGTGCCCTCGGATTGCCATTCGAGCGCGGCGGTGTTGCCGGTCACGATTTGATTGCGAAACGTCGATTTGATTCGGTCGAAATTGTCGCGATAGTGCTGCCAGAATTGGCGCGCGCCGCCGATTCCGGTTTTATTGTCAATGGTGACGACGTTGCCGATTTCCGCATCGTCGCCGAATAATGAGCTGAGGGTTTCCAGATCACGCTCGGCTTCGAGTTTGCCGAGCGCTTCTACAAATTTTTTCGCTAAATCTTCTGCCATTTTTACCTTCCCTTTCGTTTCGTAAATTTTAGAGATTGTCCGGTCAGATAAACGCACGTCGAGCGGCAAACCTGTTTGCGCAAAAACCGAAAACAAGCCGACCGCTCGGGGAAGCATTTACTATTAAGAACAATTCCTATAACAATAGCATCGGCTATGCGCCGCGCTTAGTCAAGATTTTTCGGGTTAATTTACTGGTGATATTTCGAAGGCAGATTGCGGCGTCCCCAGCGGAGCGCGCGGCTCATCCAGACAAGCTCGTCCAGAAAGCCCTGAACGCGTTTGTTATAGGCTTCGTCCAGCAAATTGCCGCTTTTATCAAACTGAGTGTGCGCGCGCGGAAAGTTTAAATCGGTAAAGGTCGGCGTTAAGCCGAGCTCGCGCACCATCGGCACGCACGCTTCAATCACGCGAACGCCGCCCCAGACCTGCGCTGAGACGCCGACGAAAGCGACCGCCTTGTGAATATATTCTTTCAAAAGCAAATCCAGCACGGATTTCAAAATTCCCGGATAACCGTGATTGTATTCGGGCGTCACGATAACCAGCCCGTCGGCTTTGATAATCGCGTCGCGCCATTCGGGAAAATTTCCGGCGATTTCCGTTCCGTAATCGTCAAACGGAAGATGAAAATCACGCGCGTCGAAAAACTCGGTTTCGATTTCCTCGCGCTCCTGCATTTTTCCGAAAACCCAGCGCGCGGCGGCTTCGCTCTGACGTCCCCGGCGGTTGGTTCCTAACAGAACGGGCAGAAAAAGTTTGTCGGTATCGTCCATCTGTTTTATATTTCCCGAGCTTTGTTTTTTATTCCGGGCGCAATTATTTATTCGACGGTAAAAACGGTTTGCTGAACGGAACTGGCGCCCGCAATCGCATCGTTGACGGTGACTTGCAGCAAATAATTGCCCGGCGCAATCAAATCCTGCCGGATGGCGCCTTTGAGCGGAATCCGCGCCGAATCGCTTGCTCCCTTAACGGCGAGCGGGCGCACCGCGCTGCTGATAACGGCGCGACCCTGAGCGTCGAAAATTGATATTTGCGTCGTCAGATTCGTTTCGCCGCCCGTGCCGCGCGCCGCATTATAGACAAACAGCAAAAAATTCAAATTAAAAGGAAGCGCAAAGCGATGGTCGACGCTAAACTGAACCTGCACCGATTCGTCGGCGCTTTGACCGCTTTTTCTGACGGTTTGACCGTCGAGCAGCAGGCTGCTGAGCGTTAACCGGCGGTTGGTCAAATCGGGAATTTCAATCCATTGGACGGCGTTTCCCGATTGTCCCCCGGGCGTCTCGCGGGCGGCGACCCGCACCTGATAAATGCCCGGCGCGAGCGGCGTTCGATTATTATAAATAACGCTCTGCCCGCCCGTTTCAGCCGCGTCCGGCGCAGGCGGATTGACGCTCAAGCCGGTTTTGAAAGCCGCAACCTGTTTTCCCTGCTCATTAAAAATAACGCCCGCCGCATCAATCGTCGCCGGTTGCTTGCCGCCTGCGCCGTAACTGAGCGAATCGGTTTTGATTTGCACCGAGCTGGTCAAAACCGCGCCGCTCGTCGGCACATCTAAATAATTTAAAGACAGGTTGATCGGTAAAAGCGTTTTCGCCGAAGAATCCTTGATTTTCAGTTCGGCGGATTTTTCGGCGGATTTTTTCTCCGAATCTGTTTTGCTCGCGCCCGTTTTTTTGCCGTCGGCGTCCTTTCGATTGGCAAAATAGCCGCGCTGCAAGCGCACCGTCAGGTCGGGTCGCCCGAGGACGCTGACTTCGATTTGCTTGAATTTATTACCCGTTTCTTCCTTATCCGGCTGCCACCCGAGCAGATAATAATTTGAAGTTTCATCGAGACTGGCGGTGACCCAATCGGTAATGGAAACCGAATTTCGCACGGCGCGACCGCCGGTTTCTCTCGCCAGAGCGTTCAGCGCGTCCTGCGAGAGAGGAATTTCGCCGAGATTGGCTTTATCCAATAAGCCGTTGAAGTCAATCGTCCCGACGGCGGCGTCCGCCTGTCCCGTCTGCGCGACCAATCCGCGCGCGTCAATCGTGTGTATCACCGAGCCGGAACGGCGCGCCGTGTCGGTGATGCGCTGCAATGCCTCGTTGGAATTCGTGCTGCGGTCGCGCGCGCCCAGATAAAAACCGTCGGACATCAGCAAAATAACTTTTCGTCCCGGACTTGCCGTCATCGTGCGCATCAGATTTTCGAGCGAGGAAAAAGTATTATCGGTGGCAGCCGCCGCCCGGACGAGAATCTCGCGGGCGCGGTTTCTGAGCAGTTGGACGCATTTATACGCCGGATAATTAAAGTTGTCCTTGACGCACCGCTCGACGTAATAGCCCATCGCGTTGTGGTCCCGGTCTTCAATCCTGAGCGCCATATATTCGGACATCGGCGGCACTTCCGTGTCTATTACGGAATAAGCCTTATGCCGGAGACGCGCCACCGCCGCGCGCAAAACGGCTTTGTTGTTCGTAAACTGCTGGAGAAAACCTATCTGTCCGGAGCTGGAAGCGACGACGACCTGATCGGTTATCATCATTTTGTCGTTGATAAAACTTAAAAGCGCTTCGCGCGTCCGCGTCAGGCTGTTGAGCGAAAGATGCAAATCATCGACAAAGAAAATAATCGTGCGCCCGCGCAGCAAAGCGTTGCTCGCGGATTTCGGCGGGGCGTTTGTCTTGCCGCCCGCGCCTTTTCGCTGGATTTCTTCATCGGCGCTGCCCGTCCTGAGGCGCTCGAAAAACGAAATCGGCTGTATTTTTCCGTCCACGCGCAGCTCGAATTGTTCGCGCGCCAGACCGTCGACGAATCGCCCGTCTTTATCAACGACCGTGACATCCGTCTGGATAAGCTCCGTATTGACGCGCAGTATTTCTTCCGTCTGAAGCGGCGGCGGCGTTTTAACCGGCTCTTGACCGGCGGCGGTGGCGGCGACCGACAGGCTCAGAAGAAATATTCCGCAGATGAAGTAAGCCGCGCGGCTTGGTAAACACATATAAGAAATAAAATTCATCCCGTAAATCCCGTTTGTCCTGTTCATTTCTCTCTTCGCGCGAACTTCTGTGGTTTCTGCGGCAAAGTTTTTTTACTCGATAGTAAATACGGTTTGCTGGACGGCTTTTGTTTTAGCAATCGAATCATTAACGGTGACGCGCAGAAGATACGTGCCCGGCGCAATCAAATCCTGCCGGATGGCGCCCGTCAGAGGAATTCGCGCCAAATCGTTATTTCCTTTCAAAACCAGCGGGCGCACCGCGCTGCTGATAACGGCGCGACCGTTCATATCGAAGACTTCTATCTGCGTCGTCAGATTCGTCTCGCCGCTCGCGCCGCTCGCCGCATTGTATATAAACGACATAAAATTCAGGTTAAATGGGCGCGGAAAGCGATGGTCGACGCTAAACTGAACCTGCTGCTGCTGCGTCGCATCACTCGTTTTTACCGTTTTCGCGCCGAGCAGAATACTGCCGAGCGTCAATTGTCGTTTGGAAAGGTCCGGAATCTCAATCCACTGCGTCGCGATGCCGACCTGTCCGGTTTTAGCTTCGCGCGCGGCGACCTTGACCAGATAAATCCCGGCAGCGAGCGGCGTTCGATGATTGTAAATAACGCTCTGCGCGTTTGCCGCCGCGACCGTTTGCGGCGTAATGCTCAAGCCGGTTTTAAAATCGCCGACCTGCTTGCCCTGTTCGTTGTATATAAGCCCGACGACATCGACCGCCGCTGCTGCCGATTGCTTGCCGCCTTCGCCGTAACTGAGCGAATCGGTGCCGATTTGCACCGAGCTGGTCAGCACGCCGCCGACATTCGGCACGTCCAGATAATTCAAAGACAGGTTGATCGGCAAATTTTTTTTCACGGTTGAATCGCCGGAAATGTTGAACGTAGAGGTTTCCGGCGCGCTTTTATCCGCGCTTTTACTACCGCCCGCAATTTTTTCGCCGGGTTTTTCCCAATTCGCCAGATAACCGCGCTGGAGGCGGACGGTCAAATCTGTGCGCCCGGCGACGCTGACCTCGACTCGCTTAAAGTTTCTGTTTGCCGATTCTTCTTTTTCCGGCTGCCACGCCAGCACGTA
>DASVRL010000318.1:0-17948 GCA_036388635.1 Pyrinomonadaceae bacterium | reverse complement strand
CAAACAAACTTTGCAAAGTTTGTTTGGCAGAAATTGTTTATCATAATTTCCCCCTTTTCCATACAGTCGCTAATTCAGGGCATTTAAGACATTATGAATAAAAAAATTTCTCGGCAACAAATTTATTTGTAAATTGACCCGTAAAGCGTCATTACCGGCGGCGGAATTCGCGCGCTGCACATCAACGCCGGGCAGAGCGACAAGCCCGACCGATGTATTTCAAGTTCATAATCGGCATAAAAATTCTTCTTATTTTTGTATTTATAGTTGTTTCGATTGAGATTAATCAATCCAATTCCCGGCGCGCGATTGACGCGGGCGCAAGCGAAGGTTTCGGTCTGGCGGTTTCGCCGGGCGGAAAAGGTTTTGCCTTTATCCGGGGCGGCTGGCGTCGCGCGACGCGGTTTTGCTGAGAGGCTTGCGCCGGAAGGCGAGGAAAAATATTAAATTGCCGGATTTTGCCGAATCTTTTTCTGCCCGGCGGCTGCTACGAAGGCGGATTTAATAATAGCCCGTATTGTTGTATTAAATCCGTAAACCGGGAATCGCGTTTGATTTCATCAAATTTCGGGTCGTAGACGAGATTGATGCGGCTGACGGCTTTTTTTTCCAAGCCTTTTTGAAGAAGCTCAAAAGCCTGGTCGTGACGCCCGGCAACATAGTTAGTCAGAGCCAAATCGGCATATAAAACCGGCATTCTTTCGACTTCATTGCGCAGGCGGTCGGCAATTTCAATCGCCTTGTTCGGATTTCCGGCGCGCGCCTGAACATATGCTGAAAGGCTCTGCGAGTATAAATCGTTTGGATTTGCCTGAGTTTCCTCCAAAGCCAGCGCGAGGGCCCGCTCGTTTTTGCCCGAGAAAAGATATGCTTCCGCCAGGCTCACGCGTCCGCCCGGCACATCGCGGTCGATTTCCAGCGCTTGCTCGCAAAACTTCACCGCTTCGTCGTATTTGCGGGCGAAAACCAGAATATTGCACAAAGCCAAATTATAAGTCGGCGAAAGCGGATCATACTCTTGCCCGAGACGCATTTCCCGTTCGGCATCTTCAAGGCGATGTCCGGCGACCATTCGCCAGCCGTAGCGAACCCGCGCCGTAGCGTTATATGGCGAAAGCTCGACGGCACGCTCCAGGGATTTCAATCCCGCTTCGTTGTTTTTTTCGTAGACAAATTGCACCTGCGCCAGCGCCATATGACCTTCCGCAACCGTGTCGTCCAGCTCCACGGCTTTCAAGGCGGCTTGTCTGGCTTTTTCCCCGACTTCCGCCAGCGGCACAAAACGATTGTAGACAAGCATATTGTAAGTATCGGCTAATCCGGCATACGCCTGCGCGTAGTTCGGGTCGAGTTCGATGGCGCGCGAGAAATACTGCTCGGCTTTTTGCAAGCCTTCTCTGGTTCTTTTACTCCAGAAATAGATTCCCAGCGTGTAAGCCTGATAAGCCTCGATGTTGTCGGTCGCTCTTTTTTTGGCGTTTTGTTCCTGATTCGGCGACAAATTCAGCGCGAGCGAATCGACGACTTTCGTCGAGATTTTATCCAGAACCGTGAAAATATGCGTGTATTTTTCGTCGAAATTTTCCGCCCAAATCGTTTCTCCGTTCTCGACCTTGATAAGCCGCACGGAGACGCGCACCCAATCGCCGCCGCGCTGAACCGTGCCTTCCAGAATCGCTTCGACCTGCAAATCGCGTCCGGCGTTTTCCGCCGTCGTCTCGGCTCCGACAAAACGAAAAACCGCGCTGGTCGGGCGCACCGGAATTTGTTTGAGCTTGCTCAGGCGCGTAATGACGGCGTCGGTCATTCCCAGACCGAGAGGCTCGTCGGCATTTTCCCCGCCGATTGTTCGGAAAGGCAGAATGGCGATGGATTTGATTTTCCGGTCACCGGTGCCGTCAATCGATTTTGACCGGAAATCGGCGAAATAAATATAGAAACCCGTCGCGGCGGCAGCGGCGAAAAGCAGCAGCAGGACGAGCGGGATTAATTTTCGGCTTTGCAGCTTCGGATTTCCGGCGTGATGCGGATAAGCTGCTTTATCGAATTGTTTGTCTTCGCCCGCCGGTTTTGCTCGGCTGGAAAGGAAAATATAATGCGGAAAATCTTCGTCCGGTTCTTCCGCTTTTTCGAGCGCGAAATCTTCTCCGGCGGAAACGAATTTACTTTGTTCCGCCGGCTCGGTTTTTTCGGCTGCGACTTGATTTTCGATTGATATTTCGGCGTGAACCGTTTTGACCTGAGCCGTGAAGCGATAGCCGTGGCGGGCGACGGTTTCGATGTAAGACTGTCCGAGGCTTTTCCGAAGCAGGTAAATATACTGCGTCAGGTTGCCTTCTTCGACAAAGCTGTCCGCCCAGAGCTGGTTGTAGATTTCGTCTTTTTCAATCGTTTCGCCGGCGCGTTCGACGAGTATGAGCAGAGTTTGAAAAGCTTTCGGCGAAAGCGTCACCGGAACGCCGTCTTTTAAAAGCCGCTGCCTTTCCGCATCAAGCCGGAAATCGTCAAAATCATACCAAATGAGCTTTCGCGACAACATTATAAATTCTCTATGAGACTTAGCGTTCGGCAGCTTAATCCTCTCCGATTCCAAATAATAAGCTCGATACCGCCCGCCCGCCGATCGGCTGCTTTTTCGATTTCCGGCTTTTTTGAAAGCCGCGTTTCCAAGCGCGCAGGCGTCGGAAACTTACTCTCACCTGATCGAAACGCCTGATTCTCGCGGGTTGGTTGAGCTTTAACTTACAAGGTAGGATGAGTTGCCGCAAAGTTTAGTTGCGTCGGGCGGAGATAATGCCGGAAAACGCGGCAGTCGCGGAAAAATCGCCGCGCATGCCGCGCAATATTCGTTCTGAGCCGCAAGACTTTTTATCGAAAGCGAATTTTCGCGGCGCGAACGAGCGCAGAGGATTTTCCGTTCCTCATATGAGGAACGGAAGCTGAATCAATCGCGGGCTTACTTTTGTAAAAGCGTTAATTTAATTTCCCGAAGTTGTCCGAAGATGCCGGTCAGCCGTAAAAATTTACGGCTGAATGTAAAGCAAACGGTTCGGCGTTCCGGAGAAACCGGGGATATTTCTGACTTTGCCCGGAGTCGCGTTATTGACAATATGCGCGTGCGCCTGTGCCGGCGTCGCGCCGGGATTCGCCTGTAAAAATAACGCTACCGCGCCCGCCGCGTGCGGGCTTGCCGCCGACGTGAAGGAAAACAATTCCGCGCCGCCTCTGAGAGAAGCGGTTAGATTGTTGTAGCCCGGCGCAAACACATCTATCGAGCCGCCGAAAGCCGTCCCGGACAATCTTCTGTCATTCGACGTGACGGCGCCGACCGTTATCGCTTCCGAAACGCGGGCGGGCGAAGTCCAGACGTAATCTTCCTGGTTGCCGGCGCTGGTGACCAGCGTGACGCCCGCCGCAATCAGGCTTTTAGCCGCCATATCGACCGCGTTCATTTGGTTGCAGTCATATGTCGTCCCGTTACAGCCGGCATTATAGCTCAAATTGGCGACCGCCGGTTTGACGTGGTCGAACTGGACAATATCCATACCCGTTATGATTTCGCTTTTGGACGCCAAACCGTTGCAGTCGCCGATGCGCACTGAAAAAAGTTTGACGCGCTTGGCGACGCCGTAGACGGAACCGCCGAGAATGCCGGCGACTTTTGTTCCGTGACCGTTGCAGTCCCAGGCAAACTGACCTCCGTCATCGACTATGTCAGCCAGAGGAAAAGCGCGCCCGCTAAATTCCGGATGAGATAAATGTATGCCCGTATCGATAACATAAGCATTTACTCCTTCTCCGGTATTGGAATACGAAAACAGATTGTTCAGCGGCAGGTCGCGCTGGTCGATACGGTCAAGACCCCAATTCGGCGGGCTGTTTTGTGTTTCCGAAGGCTCGACTTCCTCGTCTTCCTCGATGAAATCAACCAGCGGGTGCCGGCTGAGCGCCGTGGCGGCACTTTCGCCGAGGCTGACCGAAAAGCCCTTCAGAGCGTGCTTATAATAAAAGCGAATTTGACCGCCGAAGGTTCCCGCCAGCTCATTTGCTTTGCCCTCCAAATCCCACCGGCTGACGTCGTCTTTCAAGACGACGATGTACTGGTCGGGAATGGGATTTTTTGCTTTGACAATGCGATTATTATTCCGCTCGGACTTTACCGCCGCGAGCGCCCCGGTGGATGTCGGCAACACTGCCATTGCAAAAAATGTGATAATTGCCAGACAGATTGTTGTAATTATTTGTTTTTTCATACTCGTTCCTTCTCGTTCCTTTCCTAAAAATAATTTTCGTAGAACTTAGGCAGTCGAATGAAAAATCGATAACTTATAACGCCGATTTTAATTAAAGCGATTTCACAAGTCTTTTATTTTCAATTAACGCTGGTTTAATAACGTTTCGACTGCCCGTGCTTCCGTTTCCGTTCCGGCAACTTAATCTATAAGTATGCCGATATCGCGCAAGTGCTGGAGGGCTTCCTTCAAACCCTCGTTTGCGCCGCTTCCTTCCAGTCGTCTGATTTCTCTGACTTCGTTATATATTGCGGTCCGGACGCGTCCGCTCTCGATCAGATCCAATTGCATCCGCGTCCAAATGTCGGCGGCTTTGCCGCTGCCCCAGCTGGCGGTGCGACGGTGAATTTTCGTGAACAGACTTACGGCGGCGGCATTATCTTTCGATATATTTTTAAAAGCCTGCTTGATTACTCTCCAGGAAAGTAAATGATGAGCTTCTCTTCCTCCGCCTTTGAGAACCTTTTTGTAAGCTCCGCCCATAATACCGACGCCGCCCACTTTTGCCGCCTTGCCGCCGGGGACGAAATTCAGCATCACGTCGTAGGTTTTATCCTCAATCGAATCGTCCTGCCGGTTAATTTCGGATTGTTTGGCTGCACCGGCAAGCTCGGTATAATATTGGTCATTAGGACCGCACGTCCATTTATCTTTTCCCGTCGGATCGGTCGAGTTTAGCGGGTTATTTCTGACATAAGCATACATATTCCAGCTTTGCGGCTGTTTCGGCTCCCAGTCTCTGCCCGGGTCGACACTCAGGAATTTGCCGTTCGCTGCGCTGTAAAATCGCGCGTGCATATACAGCAGCGGGTGTCCGCCGGCTGAAGTCGGCATATCCTTTTCGTGACCCGTGAAATCCAATCGCTCGTTAGTCGCTCCGCCGGCGGCGTCTCCGAACGGTAGATACGGGTTCGAGCCGTCGACGATTAGATTGTTGTTCGTGATAAGTCGCGGCGAGCCGAGATGGTCGGGGTGATAATTTCGCCTGCCTTCGTATTTCCCTTCGGATGATAAGAGTTTTGTTCCCGCATAAATATAATCTTTCACCCACGACCAGTTGGCGGGCGCAGCGTTTCCGCCGTCTACCTGATATTCTCTGAGCACTTCGTTGTTCAAACCGCGCAGCGTAATCGTGTCGCGATAAGTCGCCGGATTTCCGCTCGAATAATCGTAAACGTGAACTCTTTCGTCCGAGGCATTGTAAAGATTTATCCTGCCCGGATAAGTCTTCATCATATTCAGGGAATCGTAACCGTAAATCCCGAACGTTAAATTTCCCGAAGCGTCGTAAGCAATCGAGTTAAAACGATTGGTTGACGGATTCGTCCCGTATAAATCAGCCTTTGATAAAGTTCCGGTGCCGTAGGCGGTGACGTTCTGATACGTATCCTTCTTCGTCATATTACCGAAAGGGTCGTACGTATAGGTTTGTTTCTTTTTCCACGGCGCCAGAGATGTTCCCTCGACCAGCCGGTTTACGCGGTCGTAAATATACCAATCGGTATTTATCCTTTTGATATTGCCCGCGCCGTCGTATTTATATTCTCCGGAATTCCAGTTCTGGCTGTAGGCGACGCCGCTCGTAGAGATTTGTTTCACTCTCTGCATAAAGTCCGAATCCATCAGGTAATTGTCCGTCACTCCGGCGGCGCTCAGGTCGCCGCTGACGCCGTGTTCAATCGTCTTGACCGTCCCGTTAAAGTTATAGTCGATCTTTTTGGCGTAGTTGTTCTGCTCGCTGGCTACTTTGGTCAGCAATCCGTTCGAATAGGTATTAATTATTTTTCGTGAAGCGGCGGCGTTGCTCTGAGCACAAAAATTATTACCGGCGCATATCGGATAGGTTTGGCTCGCCAAATTGCCTAACTGGTCATAGGCGAATGTCTGCTGGTAATTAACGCCGAGACTTGACGAGGTTGTCCGGTGCGAAAGCCGCCCGTCCATTCCCCAGTAATCGTAGGATTCGCTGTACGTGACATCGACCGGACTTCCCGAATTCGGGTTAATGATGTAATTATGTCTGGTCGCGGTCGTCAGCTTACCCGCCCTGTATAATTGTCCGGGAATGTTGTCCGCGTCTTTGTAGTAAGTAAATTTTTTAAGAACCTGCCAATTATTAGCAGTTCCGACACAAGGTCTGCCGGCGCCGCCGCACGATTCCTCGACGCGGTCTATCCTGCCCGCCACGTCGTAGAAATATTTTAACTGGTTCGCGCCGTCGATTTTATGACCGAGATTTCCTTTCGAATCGTAATTCGGATATTGAATCGTGCCGTTGCCCGCGGCGCCCAGTTCCGGGTGCGTCTCGGACGTCAGAAATCCGCGCCCGTCGTAGTTGAACTGCCGCACCTGTCCGCTGCCGCTGGAAACGGTCGCCGCTTCGTAGGCTTCGACTTCGACAATCCGGCTGTAGTTGTTGGCGATATTCGTCCAGACGGCGGCGTCTCTGACGACAACCCGGATAAAACGCGTGTTGAGCGGCGATGAGAAAGTCAGCTTGCGCCACACATTGTTGTTGTTTTTAATCAATGCGTTCGGAGCCGTTCGCCAGCGCGCGCCGTCCCAGAACTGTACTTCGAAGTAGGTGATTCCCTGACCGGCGTTGTCAGCCGTCGGAAAAGTATCGGCAAGCGTCGGCTGTTGCCCGGTAGTCCAATTATTCGGCAGCGTAAAGACGTCGATTTCTTCGATATTTCGGTTCGCGCCGAAATCGATCTGGAGCCAGTCGCTCGCATAAACTCCTTCGGTGTCGTCGTTCCAGCCGCCGCCGTAACCGGGATTTCCCCAGTTAAAGCCGCGGCGGTCGCCGTCGACCACCGCCGCGGCGGGAAAGTTGCCGCTCCTGTGCTGCGATGAAGCTTCGACCGTCGCTCCGCTCTGCCGGGCGACATTGACGCTCGACGTGTCGTAAGCTTCAATCTCGACAATCCGGCTGAAATTATTCGGAATATTTGTCCACACGACAGCTTTATGAACGGCGACGCGGATGGCGGTCGTCGTTACCGGATTGAAAGTGAGTTTTCGCCACACTTTGTCGTTGCCGACAATCTGCCCGCCCGGTACGTTCTTCCAGCCGTTATTGCTCAGATACTGCACGTCGAAGTCGATGATTCCCTGATTGCCGTTATCGGCGTTATTAAAGGTTTCATTCGCGGTCGGGTCTCCGGTTTTAGTGGCGTAACCGACTCTGAGCGTGTAGACGTCTATTTCCTTGATTGATTTGGCGGCGCCAAAGTTTATTCGCACCCAGTCGGTCGAATAGACGCCCTGCGAGCCGTCAGCCCAACCGCCGCCGTGTTCCCAGAGCCTGCCGGTGCGGTCGCCGTCATTCGCGCCGGAAGCGGGATAATTGGGATTGACGGTTGACGAGGCACTGATGACCGCTCCGCTGGTCGCCGCCGCGACATTCGGACGGGTTACGGTTCCGGCAACATTGGAGGTCACCTTTTTCAGACGATTGCCGACATCGTAGGTGTAGAAAGTTTTCAGCGCGCGCGGGCTATTCGGCACGCTCGTGTAATCGGAATCTTCTTCGACAATGCTGAGGCGTCCCTGCCGGTCGTATGTTTCCGTGGTGGCGACCAACTCTTCGGCGGCGTACGAGGTGGCTATGTTGACTTCCTTTTTTATCTGCCGGTCGCCTTTATAGGTGAGCCAGGAGATTTTGTTGTCCGGTGAAATTATTTTCTGCGACCGACCGAACGGGTCGTAGAGGTCGAAAGTCGTTTTTTGGGCGGCGCTGCCCCATTCGGAGACGGTTTTTGTCCAGCCGCTGCCCGTGTAAGTGGTCACCTTCTCCATATAAAGCGGAGCGGTGGCGGTTCCGCCCGGCATTAGCTGCCTTTCCGAGCTTATTCTTCCCAGATGGTCATAAAAATATTTTTCTTCGTCGAGTTTCGTCGCGCCGGAATTAGTCAGGTGCTGGACGGTTATATTGGCAAGCGCGCCGCTCGCCGGATTAAACTTCTCATAAAGTATTTTCGTCGCACTTCCCTGTCTGGGCGTCGTATCGGTCACGCGTCCCAAGCCGTCATACAAATAGTTGGTGTAATCTCCGGATTGGTCGCGGCTTTGGGCGGCTAAGCCCGAAAATTTATCGATGTCCAAATCGAGCGATTTAAAATCGGCTCCGACTATTTGACTGCTATTCAAAACGCCGTATTGATAAGTGTGATGGGTCGTGTATTCGCTATTGCTCAGATTCATCGCCGCGAGCGATTCATTGGTGCTGAGCGATTTGTTGTCGCCGCCGAAAATTTCCTCCGTCAGCAAATCGCCGTTCGCATAGCCGTACCGGATAACGATATCCTTCGCGTCGGGAATGCCCGGATTCTGCGCTCCGGTTCCGAAATTCTTGAATATTCGTTTTCTGAGTAATTGCCCTGACGCGTCAAAATGGAAAAGCTGTTGCGAGGCGACGTTATTTTCGATTTTAACCGTCGAATCATAAGTGCCGAGCACCCAATCGCTCGTCGTCGGGAAATCCGCGTAGCAATGTCCCTGCGAGTAATCAGGCGTATTTGTCGCCGGGTTGATAATATATTTGCAATTATTCGGATTGTAATTCGTGATGGCGGTCGTGAAATCGCCCGCCTTGAAATTGCCCGAGGTATCGGTCTGGCGGTAATGTCCGAGACCGTCGAAATTGGAATACCTGACCTCGGCATAGCTGTCTCCGTCGTTGTTGTAAACGGTTCGTTGCGCGACGACGCGCCGGTTCGTGTCGATGACGTTTCCGTAACCGTCGAGATAAGGCACTTCGTCGGTTTCATATCTCAGATAAGTCGAGCGCGACAAATCGTAATTATCGCCTTTCTTTTCGTAGACCTGTTCGGATAGAAACAAAGGTTTGTTCGAATCGTCGGTCTTTCGTTTTTCCGGGTCGTCGGCAGCCTTGGTGATCGGCAGCGCGTATTCGGCGATATGCCATTCGGTCAGCGACCTGCCCTGCTGGCTGAAACCGAGCGCCGGGTACATCGAAAAATAATGCAGCGTGTAATGTCCTTCGGGCGTCGTTACTTTATTGACGAATTCTTTCGGCAGGCACGCCGGATTAAGCGTATTATACGGGCAGTTCGCGTCGTCGGGCGCGGGCGCCGGTTCGGGCATCGGCGCGTAAGTCCAGGTATGAGTGCTGCCGCTTTCGATAACGCGGCGGCGGCGGACGCCGGTCGAACGGCGCTTGTAGGCTCTGGTGCTGGAAATTATCGGGTAGCCGTAATACAGTTTTGTTTCGTCGAGCGGCGTGTCCGGATTATCTACGGATTCCTTATAATCCCATTCCATTCGTCCGCCGGTCGGCAGAGTTATCGCTCTGATTATTCCTCTGGATTTGAGATTGGAAAACTGGGCGTCCGGCGTTATATCGTACGAGGTCTCGACCGGCATCTGGTAGCTGGAATTATCGGGCAGCTTTACCGCCGTCAGAAACGGCACTATAATTTCAGCCGAAAACTGCTGGTCGGCGACGTGCGGAGCCGCGCGCTTTATTTGTTTGATGCCGTACTCGAAATCATAGACTGACGGCGCGCCGCCGAAGCCGGTCAGCTTAACCGAATCGACCACCGCCTGATATGCGAGCGAAGGTTTGTGGAAATAAATAATCTGCTCGCGGTCGAATTTATCCTTGATGACCCAATCTACCGCGTTGTTACCGTCTCTGTTCTCGTAGGTGACAGCAAAGTAATTGCCGAACTGGTCTTCCATTCGCGTCAGGCGCCAATCCGGATTGCCGGAATTTGAAAAGCGATGAACGTCGCCGTTCGGAAACTCGACGATTCTTTCGCCGCCGGCTACCGCCTTCATTCTCAGATACGAGCCGTCGCGCGTATAAGTCACATTAGCGTCCGTCTCGCTGTCGGTTTCGTGCAGCTTATTGTAAAAAGAATGTTCGCTGCCGTCGGGCGCGACGTAAACCCAGTTCTGTTTTTCCGTCGCCAGCGGATGATAGTCGTAGGCTCTGGGCGGAAAAAGCTTGCCGAGCGTCAGCTGCCAGCCCATACCGGCGTTCGTTTCCGGATTCGGCACCGAGATGGTATAACAATCGTCGTCTTCGCGCGGGGCGATAAGCTCTCCGTCGTTGGCGTTGGGATAAGGCGGATCGACCCAGACATTTTGCGTTTCGAAGCTGAAATGGCTCCAGACGGTATATTTACCGGTCGCCTGGACGGCGCATTGCTCTTCCTGGTTCCAGAGATTGGAGTTGTAGACGAGCATTAACGAAAATGTAGAATTCCCGCCGCCCTTATAAGAACCGCCAATCGGAATGGTCAAGGTCAGGTTCCCGTTGAAAAGATTTATATTATCTATATCCTTTGACGAATAAACCCCGTTGGCATTAAAGCCGCGTGATTGATTGATATGCTGACTTTGCGGATAAAAGTCCTGCGAAAATAAAAAAACTAACAGCGCTAAGGACCGGAGCAGACGATTGATTTTCATTTTTCTAACCTCTTTAATTGCTTTATTCTTGGAAATCGGCAGCCTGAAACTGCTTTTATTTCGAACATTTTCTTTGGCTGGCAAAGAATAGAAAATTTCGGCGGCGGAAGTCTTCAATATCGCGTTGATACTTCTCAATTTTCAATTGATAACCGGATTTTTTATTGTTTTTTTATTCGGAAGCCGAAATCGGGTGAGAAAAACTTGTGAAATGACCGCCAAGCCCGGCGCTGCGGTTAAACCGATGATTAAAGAAATTCGCGGAGAGAAGGATAAAAAAGTGCCGGAAAAGCCGTTCAATACGTTAATTCGAGCGCCAATCGAAAACCGCCGGTGCCAGCAAGAAGTCAACCCAGTCGCCGCCGAAGCCGATGTCCAAATCGCCGGCAGCGGCGGCGGACGCCGTTTTTGAAAAAACCGCGAGCGACAAAATAACTAAAATTGAAAAAGTATTTTCAGTGATGTTCTCATTTTTACAAGTCCTTTATTTCGCTTAATCCGACTTTAGCTGTAACCTTAGAGGAACTTTCCGATTCCTGACGGGTGATTGTTATATTTTCCGAATCGTCACAATGGCTGCGTAAGGGAAACGTGCGGAATCCGGGAGACGCGTCGTTTGGAAGACGGCATTAAATAAATCAAAACCGGGCGGCTCGAAATCCGCCGTATGAACATTCATCTTTCGATAAAATTATTTAGAAACAAAAGCAAAATTTTCCGCCGGCGCCAGTCCTGTTAGTTTATGAATAATTTCAAATTGACGAAGGAAAGAAAAAGGATGAAACGTTACCTGGGCGTAATTTTATGCGCAGTCGTGCTGATTGCCGGCGCGAATGTTTGTGCCGCGCAGGCGCGAAAGTGGAATGTCGGCGACCGCGCTTTAGTCAATTGGAGTCAGGACGAATTCTGGTATCCGGCGACGATTACCGGAATCTCGCGCTCGCGCTACTACGTCGTTTTCGACGACGGCGACGAAGAATGGACGACGCGCCGCCGCATCGCGCCTTTGAAATTACGTGTCGGGCGACGCGTCTTCGCCAACCGCCGACACGAGGGCGATTATTATCCGGGTCGGATTATTGCCGGAAGGAAAAATACGATTACGATTTTATATGACGACGGCATTCGCGAAACGACGACGGTTGCAGGCGTGAGGGTCAAATTACGATAGATTGCCGCCGTCGGGAGAAAAAGCCAGCCAGGCAGGCTTTATTAAAAGCGGCGGCGCGCGCCGGACTGAAGGATTTGAAGCTTTCCGTCAAAACGCGCGCGGCTTCGAAGTGATTATATTAATGATGAATTTACCGGTTAATGAAAATCTGCTGAACGCCGAACGGACGCTGAAAAAAGCGACCTGCGATAATATCGTCGAGCTTTGCGAAAAATTTCTTCAATCGCTGAACGAATATCGCGACGAGCTTTATAAGTTTCGCGGAACGCCGGAAATCAACCTGCGGCAACAGTCGTCGCCGCAGGCGCGCGAGACGGTCGAGCAAAAGAGAAACGCGATTCGCGCGCAGCTGGAAATTATCACGCGCAAACGCAATGAAACCGAGGCGCTGCTCGAATCGTTCGTCTCGATAAACGGTTACGAGGCGGTAAAAACATTTAACCGGCTCGAATACAAGGGATTTATCAGCTGGGAGCTGCGCGCAAATCAGGTTCGCTTGAAAAACGACGATAACGACGAGCGAATGACCATCGCGGAAGCCGTCGAAACGGCAAGCCTACTGCGCCGCCAGGCATACGTTACATACCAAACTACTTTTCTGCGGTAGCCGAAAAAAAGCGGCGGGCGCTTTAATTTGAAACTTCGATAATGTAAAAACCGTTTAATTTATGCGCACCGCTTGAAAATAAAAAAGGAAAAATTTTATGACCAATCTTAGTATTACCGAACGCCGCCAGGGCGACATTATCATTTTGGATTTAGACGGAAAAATAAAGCTCGGCGAAGGCTGCGCCGAACTGCACAAGGCTCTGCGCCAATTGCTGGAAAGAGGCGAAAAGAAAGCGCTGCTGAATCTCGAAAAAGTTTCTTATATAGATTCGAGCGGGCTCGGCGAGCTGGTCAGCGGTTACGCCGCCTTTAAAAGAAACGAAGCCGAGATGAAGCTGCTTCACTTATCGCAAAGCGTTCATCAATTGATGGTTTTGACGAAACTGCTGACGGTTTTTCAGATTTACGACGACGAAAAGGCGGCAATCGAGAATTTCGATGCGGCGGCGGCTAATACTTCTCACGTCAGCCGTTTATCGTAAGTAAAACGATTCGAGAAAACGTTTTCTCAAATCGTTTTCCGCCGTTTTCCGAGCCGTCAAATCAACGGCAAAACAGGTGTCGATTTGACGCAGTTTTTCGTTCAGATATTTTCGCGCCCCGATAATATCGGTTCAATCGTTTCATCACGGCGGCAAACAAGCGATGATAAGCTTGTTTGCCGCTCCAATCTTTTTTAAAAACCTTTTGGCTTCCGGCAACCGATTTCTTTCGATTTTCAAATCTCTTTCAAACGGTCGCCTTAAAATTTTGAGCTTTACTACAACAAGCGTTTGCGCCTTATGCTGCCGTCAAAGAATTTATAATTACTAATTTACAATTTACAATCAGCGCTCGCCGATTTTCCCCGATTTTCTTTATTTTCGGGCAAAGCCCAAACTGCCGGTTCATTCAAAAAAGGCTTCCTTTTTCAGAGCGCCCGCAAATTGAAAATCGATTGGATATGATTGTGTAATCCGGGTTCAATTTACCGGCGGCGGGTAAATTTATACGACTTATAAAAACATTTGATAAATATCTTGACAAATTATATAAAATAGATTTTAATTCTTATCAATTTAGAGCGGCTTTGCCCATAAAGTTGGATTAACCTATAAAGTTGATTTTGCTGTCCTAGATTTACTGCCTTTCCGGTTTTTCAATTCCAAACTTTGGGCGCTTGCCTGTAAAGCAATGACATTTGCCGACTTTTTATAGGCGAACCCGATTAAAAATATAAAAATACGCTTTGCGTAACAAGTTCTGAAACGATTGGATAGCCGGACATTTATCGTAACCGGTTAAAAGCAGCGCCGATTTACACACTGCTGAAAAATCGTTTAACCAAACCAAATGTATGAAAAACCAAAACAATACCTTATCGGCAATCGACGATGACGGAAGCCCGGTCGATTGGTGGTTTCTTTACAAGGTTGCCGGCAAATCGGTCTCCAGCGACGGCAGCAAAGCGACCGGAAATGAATACGTCTATTTTGATTCTTCCGGTCCTCAAGGAAAAAAACTGACCTTATCGCCCAACCTGATAGGCGATGCTTCGAAAGGAGCGGTCGCGAACACTCTGAATCAAATTTATAACAATCTCGATGACCCCGATCTGGGATGGTTTTTTTACAACGACGAAGACCCCATCACGGGTAAAACAAACGGCGAGCGCGGGCATACCAAAGGCGTATTATGTTTTAATCTCGAAACGAACTCCGCCTTTTGGATGATACATTCGGCGCCGAAGTTTTCGCTGCAAGGCGCTTACGGCTTTCCGAAAACCGCGACGGGAAACGCGCAGACATTTTTGTGTATCACGCTCAAAGACGCCGATACGGCGAAAGACATCGCCGCCCAAATGTATATCGCGCAACAACCCAATGTGTATCTCGCTTCGAAAGCGCCGGCTTCGATGCCGAGCGACGACCCGCGCGCGCAGCTGATTAATAATACGGTCGCGCCGGGAAAAACGAGCTACGGCAATTTCATCACCTTTGCTTCGCGGGCAGGACAATCTTTCAGATGTATCGCGCGCAACAAATACTGGGATACCGCCGGAGACGATGATTTTTATAACGACCTGGTCGGACCGGCGCTGGCAGAAAGCCTCGAGGTGGAAACCTGGGAGCACGACCCGGTTCCCGGCAATATGGACGATGACAAGGTGCATACGGTCAATGCGATGAAAGAGGTCAATCTCGCGCCGCTCGGCATCACTCCTTCGTTTGCCTGGTCCGAAGAAAACGACCACGCCAAGCTTGCCATTTCCGATCAGAATGAAGCCATCAAGTACGTTTGCGTCGGCGATTTGAATTTCACGATTGCTCAGGAAAAACGCAGCGGCGGAACGGTCGCCTTTATCAACGATGATTTATGGGCGAGCATTTTTGAAATTTTAAGTGCCGCCGACACTCTTTCCAACAGCGCAAAAGTAAGAATCAAAAAAAATAAAAACATATGAATAATCAGTCCACCGACCAAACGGCAAATCCGACCGATTCAGGCTCATCCGGCGCTTCCGCCAACTTTAAAAATAGACATACCGATGTCGCCGCCGCATCCTATCCCGCCGCCGCCGCTGAAACAAAATTACCGAAAATAGATTGGTCACTGATAGGTCAGCAAGCGCCTGTAAAATTACCCGTCGCCGCGCGGCAGCCTGACGACCCGCTGCCCGAGGCGGATTGGGTAATCATTACCTGGACCAGCGCCGAATGGCGCGCTTTAGACCACGTATTCCTTAACAGCAATCAGGAAAGCAGCTCTTACGATTCCAAATGGAAAGCCGAATGGCATCAATACTCGCGCGGCGCGCACGATTATGCGGCTGACCCGAAATCGGGGCAACTGTGGGGTCAGTTCCAACTGGTGGAAATAACCGACCAGAGCAACCGCCCGTGGCGAGTTCTTTTATTTAAATCCAATTCGCATCTGGCTCATCCGCCTTGGGTCGAGGGGCTTTCGGCGATGATGAAATGTATTCTGAGCGATAGCGGAGCGAAAAGAGTATATACCATCGGAACCGCCGGCGGCGCTCGTTTAAGTCAATGTCTCGGCGACAGCGTCATCACCAATGCGGCGATTCTCGAATTGCAGCGCCCGCAAAATACCATAGACGCCGGCAACGGCGCCGCATTCCGATGCCCGACCTGGTATCCGAGCGTTAAACTCATCGACGAAGTTCAAAGTAAATTATTATTAAAACTCGATTCCGTCGTCACGCCTGCCGCGCTCGGTAATTTATTCGAACAGCTGAAGGCGAAACACGCCGGCGATTCGTCCGTTTCAGGATTATCTTTAGATGATTTGGTAAACGATGCCATCGACCCGGCGCATTTAAATGAGCCTAAAATACTATCTTTGAAAGATACTCCTTTATTGACCACGGATTTTTATTTTATCGCCGACGGAAACAGCGCCGACGCTTTCGCCTTTCTGGAAATGGACGATGCGATTATCGCTCGCGAAGCCAATGCGCTGAACGTGGAGTTTGCGTGTATCAGAAATATTTCCGACCCGGTCGTGCCCAACGTCACACAAGCGGGCGCGCCGATTTCGGATGCCGTGCGCGGAGACTGGTCGGGCTTGATTTACAGCAATTTCGGATTGTATACCAGTTTCAACGGAGCTTTAGCCACCTGGGCGACGGTCGCCGGCGAAGGCAGCAAAACGTATATGCCGGAGCGATTCCAGACCTCGCCGGACGAAGCCGACCCGCTGGAAATAAAGCTGGTCTATCAGGTCACTTCCTGCGGAACCTGTAAATTTTTCTTTCCTGAAGATAAAGACGAGCAGGTTTACGGACCTTACACGTCGTTCGATTTCGACGTCAACGTGCCTTATACGGCAGAGCGTCCGCCCGCCGCATACAACGCTCCGTGGACATTGGGGCGAACGCAGACGCCCGCTTTTCCTAATCCGGAAGTGATTGACGGCTGCCGGAAAGCGCCGATTATGACGATCGGCATCAACCCTAATCTGACCGCCTTTGCGCCCGGTCAAAACGGCGCGCCGTGGGCGTATCCGAATTTCAGCTCCGACGATAATACAAACCTCTGGGCTAAATATGCCTGGTATTATCGCTATCGCTCCGTGTACCAGGAAAAACTGTCGCTGGAATTCGTCAAAAAATACATTCTTCCCGAAAGACAGGTCGTTGCTCCGCAGAGCGGTAAAGTAACGTCGGCGACCCGCATCGACGAAAATCAAAGCTGGTCTTTTACGGTCCGCTACGACGGTTTTGCCGACGACACCAAAATCTCGCTCAGCGGCGCGGAAGGCGATTTTCCGTATATGCTGTTTTTTGATACGGCTGAGCCGAATAACGTCTTTGCGGCGGGCGACGTTCTCGCCGCTCAGGTCGCGGTTCCCGAAGGCGTCCAGGTCGAGATAATGCAGGAAGAACAGGGATATTATATGCAGTTTGTCCCGACGCTCCGGCAGTTTGAAAATTATCTGAAATTGAAAGGTCACACGGAAGCCGATTTACAAATCGGAGAAGACGTTTCGCAGATTGATATGGTCGCCTGCGCTTCGCCGCATTGGACGCAAGGGTATCTCGGCAATCAGATGAGCGTGATTGTCGAGAACTGCATTTCCAAAAATGCCTGGGTCGTGAAACAATTCGTTCAATCGCGTCCAGCCGTCCTGTTCGTCGTCAGCGAATCGAGCTGGAATATGTTTCACGAAATCTTCGGAAAATTCGTCGATGCCGGTAAAATTTCGCAATACCCGGCAGACCAGTCTTATACTTTGCTGAGAGAAACCACGAATCTCGATAATCCCGTGTATCTGAGATTCGATTTCACGATTGACGGCGTGCCGTATCAGAGCAAGACGCGGATTGTCATCACGCCTCATTTTTCGTTTAATACCAATTTCATTCCGCAATACAGATTTAGCCCGACCGAGTTTGCCGGCGCGGCGGCGCTGCCGGATTTTGCGGCGGCTATCACGAGCGAAAACGGGTTTACCATTTTGGATGCCGACCCGGCGCATCCGAATTATTATCGTGAAATACAAGTGCCGAGCGCCGCTTCCAAGGCGAATCTGAAGGCAAAATTCCCCGTTTTGTATAACTCGCTTGAGCCGTATTATTACGACCCGCACGCCTCGATGTCTTCGGTTTTAATGAAAATGTATGACGACGGCGAATTGAGTTACGACGAAACGAAACATTACCTGAACCGAACCGCAGGCGCGTGCAAGTTCTGCGTCAATCAATACTGGCAGTTTCCGAACGAATGCCGTTACGGCAAGCCGGTCGAGTCGTCGCCGCCCGCCGGTTATCTTGAAAAAGCGGCGGCTTATATTGTTGAAAACGGGCGAGTCGAGAAAAAACACGATTCGACCGTCAAAACCGATTAATTATGACTATGGAAAACACTGTATTAACCGCTCCGGACGCCGTCAGGGTTTGGCGAGGATTCAGATTACCGACTCTCGCGCTCGAC
>DASVRL010000317.1:0-2239 GCA_036388635.1 Pyrinomonadaceae bacterium | reverse complement strand
AGCCTTCGGAATCGGAAATTTGCTGCCCGACAGGTTATATTTCGGCGCAGCAGCGCTCGAATTCTTCCATCTCAAATTTCCCGCCGACGACGAAAGGCGTTCGTTGATGCAAATCAATGGGCTGCACGTCCAGAATATTTTGTTTTCCATTTGTCGCCGCGCCGCCCGCCTGTTCTGCTAGAAAAGCTATCGGATTTGCCTCGTATAAAAGCCGCAATCTGCCTTCGGGATAATTGGTCGTCGCGGGATACAGAAAAATTCCGCCGCGAAGGAGCGTCCGGTGAAAATCGGCGACCATCGAGCCGATAAAGCGCAATGAATAAAATCGTCCGAGCTCGCCGCTTTTTAATTTCCGCACAAATTCGTTGTAAACTTCGGGGAAATTTCCGTGATATGCCTCGTTTATCGAGTAATAAGCGCCGCGCTCGGGAATTCGTATATTTTCGTGAGTCAGAATATAGGAGCCGACCGAAGGGTCGAGCGTAAAGCCGTGAACGCCGTTGCCGATGCTGTAAACCAAAACGGTCGAAGAATCGTAAACGACATAACCGGCGGCAATCTGCTTTCTGCCCGGCTGCAAAACCCATTGCAGCGGGTCGCCGTCGCTGCCGTCGTCCGGGCGTCGAAAAATCGAAAAAGTCGTGCCGATGGTGACGGCGACGTCGATGTTCGAAGAGCCGTCGAGCGGGTCGAAAACAATCGCGTACTGCGCGTTCGGCGAAGTGTGCCCGACGGTAATCGGATGCTCGTTTTCTTCCGAAGCGATAATGCCGATGCTGTCGCGCAGGCTGAAACAATCTATCAGAGTTTCGTTGGCGTAAACGTCGAGCTTTTGCTGAATTTCGCCCTGGACGTTGATTTCGTCGACCGCGCCTAAAATATTGACCAGCGCCGCGCGCCGAACCTGCGCCTGAATCATCTTCGTCGCCAGCGCCAGACCGGAAAATATCCATTGCAGCTCGTTCGGCGAATCCGACATCTGCGCCTGTTCCTGTACGACGTGTTGTTGAAGCGTGGTAATCATTCGATTTAGAAATGCGGAACGCGGAAGGCGAAATGCGGATTGGAATTTTTACAAATGATTTACCCGCCTTCCCCGTTCCGCGTTCCGCATTCAAATTATTCTATCCGAAACCAATCGACATCCGCCGAACCGGCGTCGTTAAATTTCCCGTTTCTGGTAAAAAACAAACCGACGCGCGCGCCGATCCATTTTCCCTCGCGCGCTTTGAACGGCACGCCGACGCTGGTAAAATTTTTGCCGTCGGCGCTGAAACTGAAGCTGCACATCGCGCCTTTAGCGACTTTGACGCGCAGGTAAAACGTCTTTTCGTTCAGCAGAAACGGCACGTTTTCCGCTTCGGCGTTTCCCTTGTCGGCGTCGCGCGCCGTCGCCTGCGCGACGTAAAGCTTGCCGCCTTTGTTCGTCACGCCGACGTATGAATAATCGAGTCCCATCACGACGAGCGCGAATTTTTCGCCTTCAAAACGCGGCGTCAGAGTGACTTTCGTCGTCGCGGTAAACTCCTCGGCGGGAAATTTCTGCAACAGCAGATTCGGCAAATCCCAGAGATTTTTGTAATTTCCCGGCGTCTCGACCGAAAACATTTTCAGCACGCCTTTCGGCGGGTACGTAAACGCCCACGTCGGCTGCGGATTTCCGTGCCACTGCCATTGCAGACCAAGTTTCGCGTCGCTGAATTCATCGGATTCCGGCGGCGTTTCAACCGGATAAGTTTTCCCGACATTCGGCTTTTTGAAAGTCAAAACCGGCTCGCCCGTGCCGTCGCCGTCCTTGTCGACGCCCATCACCGGAAAATCGTTAACCCATTTCATCGGTTGCAGATGCACGATTCTGCCATACGCGCCTTTGTCCTGAAAATGCAGAAACCAGTCTTCGCCCGTCGGCGTGTCGACCCAGGCGCCCTGATGCGGTCCGTTTATCGTTGTGTTTCCCTGCGCCAGAACGATTTTTTCGTCATAAGGTCCGTAAATATTTCGGGAACGCAAAACGAGCTGCCAGCCGGTCGGGACGCCGCCCGCCGGAGCAAAGATATAATAAAAACCGTTGCGTTTGTAAAATTTCGGACCTTCGACGGTCGGGTGCGCGTCGTGACCGTCAAAAACCATCACGCCGTCGTCCAAAAGCTTTGTTCCGTCCGCGCTCATTTTACTGACGATTAAAACCGTCTTGATTCCCGCGCGGCTTCCCGCAAACGCGCTGACCAGATAAGCGCTG
>DASVRL010000316.1:0-8256 GCA_036388635.1 Pyrinomonadaceae bacterium | reverse complement strand
CAGGTAAACGCCCTCGCCGGATTTCGCCGCAATTAATTCATCTTTGCCTTCCGCAGCCAGAAAATTCCTCGAAAAATTTTCCGCATTGAGAAAACCGGCGGGAATTTCGCGGTCATCGCGCACCAGATACAAATCCGTTTCGAGCGGCGCGTCGCGTTTGCCTAAAACCTCGACGTCAAATTGGTTGTCTCGTAAAATGTCCAGCGATTTTAAAGTCGTGATGCCGTAGACGAGCTTGTTTTCGCCGCCGGAAACCTTCAGCGGCACGAATTTTAACGATTGTTTTATTTCAGCCCAGCGGGCGGCGTTCTCATTATTTAAGGTCGCGCGCAGGTAAACCAGCGCGACGCCGTCAATCGCGTCCTGCACGAGCAAAGGATGCGGCGCGACGCGCAGGAAACCGGCTTCCAGCGCAAAAGTTCTTTCCCGGCTGTTTTCTCCGACAAAAACGCACTGGTCGGTTTTGATTCCCGCTTCGATGGCGGCGTCGGCAAAAGCTTTCGCCGAATCCTTTTTTTTATAAAATATGTATTGCCGATTAAAAAAAACGAACAGACCCGCCTCCCTGAGCGCGGCGTCGACGGTTTCCGGCTTTTCGTCTCCGGCATTCGAAATTATTCCCATCCGGTAGCCGCCGGATTTCAGCGCTTCGAGCGCCGTGACGGCTTCGGGAAAAACAGTCAATCCCTGAAGCCGGTCGTCTTCGGAAAAGATCGGCGACGCCAGCGTATCGCCGATATCAAAAAATATTACGGGCATACAATTACTGTCCTTGCGCGCGAGGCGCCGGAAAAATTTTGCTTACTTTATAAAAAATAAAAAACGTTTCATTTTCGGCTTGTGCGTAGTGTTATGACAAAAATCGGAGAAATCTTTCAGGCTTTTCCCTTTCGAGCCGTGCGGAAATTAATCCGGAGCCGTCGGCAGTTCGGATTGCCGGCGGTCTTAAACTGTTTTTTACGGCGCTATTCCACCGAAAAAGACTTCAGGGAAAATCCCGCAAAGCATTATCGTGTCGTCGGTTGATAGAAACTATCACAGCTTAAATTTAACTGTCAACGTTTTTTCAAATCCGCTCGTCGCGTCTGAAATCCGCTTGAGAAAACCGGCGCCGGCTTTCTCAACGAATAGATTTGACGATGGCGATAATCGAACCGATTAGAAAAATAATTGCCCAGATCAGCGCCAGGATTGCCACCACGATCGCGCCGAGCGCATCGGTGATGCTGACCAGAATGCCCGGCACGAAATTATGCAGAAAACCGATAATTATATTTGCCAGCAGCGAGGTCAGCGTCAGCAGGACGAGACTTTTGTTTTGCAAAAAACGCTGGTGAGCCAGAACCAGAAAAATGCAATAGCCGATTTTCAAAAACATTATCAAGCTCAGAGTAATGTTTGCGCCGCCGCGGTCGAAATTTCCGTAAATCGCCAGGTAAGCGGCGGTTCCGAAAATCGGCGCGAGCAGCAGAGTCACCAGAACGAGCAGAAAAATGAGCGCGAAAATAATGGCGCCGATAATTCCCAGACAGCCGAAAAACGAGACGATCAGCGTCGCGATGCCCTGCAATCTGCCCTGGATTCTTTCGGGAATTATCAAAGCCAGACCAATCAGCAAACTGACATAAAACAAAAAGGCATCGACAAAAACCAGATATTGAACGCCGTAGCCGGGACGGTCAAAGTCTTTACTCGTAACCGTCTGCAGCCACGGCGAGCCGATTTCAACCAGCACGACGAGAAACATCAGCACCAGAGCAATGATAAAAAATGGTCTGCGCAGTTCATCCGTCATATTATTGTTGAGCGACCTGACAGGTAGTGTTTTCCCGGCAGGAGATTCTCAGCCGCCCGCCTTTTTCCAGTATGACAATCGAGCCGATGTCAGGGTCTTCAGTATCGGGATTGGGCAAAGGGAAATCCTGTTCGTCGAGGTCGAAATCGTCGGCTTTCTCAGTGTTGTCGTCATATTCGATTGCCGCTTTTCCCTTTATCCTGACAAAGGTCACGACGCGGAAAGAAACTCCGTTTTCCGCCGGAATGTTTATATCCTTGTCTCGCGGCAGCGACTGGCATTCAAAATCCGCCTCCGGCGGCGGCGGCGCGCCCGGCGGGCAATCGAGCTTTAGTTTTTTACCGAAACCGCCGAACGCTTTTTTGATGGTTTTGCTCCAGCCCGGAGCTTTTTTCTCTCTGGTAAAATTCGCCGCGTCCGTTTTATTGCCGCGTTTGGGCTGGTCGTCGGTCAAGCTTCCGCGCAGCACCACGATAACAAAAACGGCGACGATTAAAACCAAAACGATAATGACGATTTTATTCATATCTGCCAATCAATGCCGCAAAACCGTTCGGCTCAAAGCGCGGGCAAGCCCGCGCCCGCATCGCTATTCTATTTTTGTCCCGGAAATAAAATTCGGGTTGTCCACCGGCGCGGGTTTTGCGTTTTTCAGCCAGCAATTATTCCCGTTTCCGAAGGTGAAAGCTTTACACGCCGCGTTTTCCCGGCAGGCGTTCTCACAATCCTGGAGACTGGGCGCGACAAAATATTGAAAGTCCGAGCCGGGACGGTCTTTACCGTACTCTTTCGGAGACATTCTGACGATTTTCGGTCGCGGTATAATTGGTGTCAGCAAGGTCGGCGTGACGGTCGGCGTCGGCGTTGTCGTCGGCGTTGTCGTCATCGTCGGCGTGGGCGTCGCCGTATTTTCATTGTTGTCTCCATTCTCTCTGAGCAAAAGAACGGCGACGATTATGCCGACCACCAGAACTGCGATAACTACCGGAATCCACCACGGGAAAGATTTTTTCGGCTGGATTGTCTGTTCGGGGATTTCGACCGTGACGCTCTGACCTTCCGTGAAATCTTCGTCCGGGTTTGCCGTCGAAATCACGTCCAGGCGAAACGGAAACGATTCCGCCGGTTGCGGCGTCGCCGTCGGGGCAGCGGCGGGTTTCGGTCTGTTGAAATCGACGGTAAATTGATGCGTGCCGCCCGCCGGAAAATCACGCTCGGCTTCGCCTTCAATACTCAGCCATTGCGTTTGAGTATTGCCGAGCGGCTTGATTTTGGCGACGCCGCGCAGCGGGCGCGAAGTCGCGTTAGTGACGGTAAAAACGGTGGTCGCCATTCCGTTCGCGTCTGCTTTCAAAGTTTGCTGGGCGGACGTGATTGTAAAAATATTCGCCATAATATTCTTTCGCTTTGTTTTTGTTTAGAACTCCTCGGTTATCTCTAAAACCGCCGTTATTTAGTTCTCATCGAGTCGATTAACTTTTTATCGACGGCATTGAGTTTATCGCTCACGACATCCGTAATAAGAAAACATTTTATACCGCGGCAGGGCACGAAAACCTTAACTTCCGTGCCTTTCAGCGCAGTGGAGTTAGGCGTCGGAAATTGAAATCCAATCGTTCCGGCGACAGTGGAATCCGGCACATCCTTGCTTTGAATCGGGTCGCCCATCGTCAAACCTCTCTGCGTTAATAACGCTCTGGCATCTTCGATTTTCAGTCCGATCACTCGCGGGACGCCGGTCGCCGCCGGAACGCTCACGTTGACGTTTGAATTGGCGGCGACTTTCGTTCCGGCTTCCGGGTCTTGCTCGAAAACTTTATCGGGTTCTTTATTGCTCGCCGTAGGTTCGACTTTTACTGCTTTCAGAGTTGCGTTTTGAAGCTTTGTATTCGCTTCGGCAAACGTTTGGTTGGTGACGTCGGGCACTTCCACTTTACCGCCGCCGCCGCCGTTGCCTCTCAGCAAAAGCCACGCGACCACGCCGGCGACGATTAACAAAACAGCCGCGACCGCTACTATCCACCACGGAAAAGGCTTTTTCGGCTCGACCGTCTGTTCGGGAATTTCGACCGTGACCACCGGTCCTTCCGTAAAATCCTCATCCGGATTAATTGCCGAAATGGCATCCAGGCGAAACGGAAACGATTCTGCCGGTTGCGGCGTCGCCGTCGGGGCAGCGACGGGTTTCGGTCTGTTGAAATCGACGGTAAATTGATGCGTGCCGCCCGCCGGAAAATCACGCTCGGTTTCGCCTTCAATCTTCAGCCATTGCGCCTGAGTGCTGCCCAGCGGTCTGACTTTAACGATGCCGCGCAGCGGTCTTGAGGTCGAGTTAGTGATGGTGAAAACGGTGGTTGTGCTTCCGGTTTCGGATTTTAATTTATCGCTCGCGGTCGTAATTGCGAAAACGCTCGGCATAGTTTTTCTCCTTTAGAAAAAATCAATTTCATACGTCAGATGAACGGGTTTTTCGGATTCGATGATGCGCCGAATCAAATCCTCCTGCGCGCGGAGCGCTTCCGGCGCGCGGATTTTCAAATGAAACGGGCGGATTTGCCCGTCGGCGTCTTTTACTCGTTCGTCGATTTCAAAATCTTTCACGCCCGTCGCCGTCTGCAAAAAAAGCAGAAGACCTTTTTTTGTGCCGCGCCATTGCGCCAGATAGGTCGCGTTGGCGACCAGCTCGCGCAGATAACCGATTTTCGGCATCAACGGCGAATCCAAATCGGTTTTCTCGGTCGCCCAAAAAATTCTGTCCAGATTAACCCAGTGCGCGAGAAACGGCACGAACTCGTCGGGCGTGCGGCGCGCGTCGAAAAAACGCTCGACGTTTTCCAGAATTTTCTCCGCCGGCGCGTGCAGGTTTTCCATCACGTCCAGCAAAGCCGCCAGCGGATTTTCGGCGCGCACGGTGCGCTGAAAAACGGCGGGCAGAAAATTTTTTATCTCGTCCTGTTTCATTTCGCTGAGTTAATTTCCGTTGCTCTTTTTATTCATTTTGCACTTTGCATTTTGCGGTTTCGACCTTATTTTTCCGCAATGATTTCAATCTCGTGCGTGCCCGAACAAAACAGCCAGGTTTCGGGCAGCGTCACCTTGTCGTCAAACACTTTTTGCGAAACCGATTCGTAAGTCGTTCCGTTGTCGTCGCTGCGATAAACGCCGCGTCTGCCGCCCGCCAGCACGAATTTCTGACCGGAAAGCGCGGCGAGCGCCTCGACCGGGTAAAAGCTTCGCTCGGCATCCCGAATCGGCAAGCCGCTTTCGAGCAGCGGCGCGTGCCACGAAGCCGTTTCGCCCTTGCTCGTATCGAGCCACAACACGCCTTTTTGAAACGTTCCGGCGAAAACCAGAGAGTCTTTGAAGGCAAGCCCGAGACAGCTTCCGCCTTCCCATCCCTTCTGAAACTTGACGACCGCGTTCGGGACGGTCGAGCCTTGCAGTTCCCACCTGAAACAACCTTTTCCGGCTTCGTTTCCAGCCACCGCCACGCCCGCCCACAAAAACGTCCGGACGCCGTCCTGCTGAATTTCCAGCACGCGCACGTCGTCGCCCTGCAAGCCGATATTCGTAAAAGTTTCGGATGTTCCGGTGCGCGCCGAAAGATAAATTCCGCCTAAGTTTCGCGCCGCCACCGCGATATAAAATGTTCCGCGAATGCCCATCGAAGACGTCACCGCGTAAAAGCCCAGTTTCGGTTTTTGCGGGTCGACCAGAATCTGCACGGGGCTGGCTCCCAGCTGCAGCGAAAGCTCGTAAAGCCCGTCGTCCGTCGCCAGAATCAGAAGCGGCGAGCCGTCGCGCCAGGTCCAGGTCAAATCGTTAATCGTAAAATCGGTCTGCGCCAGCCGCCGCCAGGTTTCGCCCGAATCCGCCGTGACATAAAGCCTCGAGCCTTTATCTTTGAGCCGCGTCACGGTAGCCAGCATTCCAGCCTTGATTTTATTGGTGCGGATAAGCTCGATTTGTTCGTCGGCGAAAACGTTGATAAGCTCCCAGCCTTCGCCGTCGTCCATCGTGCGAAACAATTTCGAGCCGGTCGCCGAATACCACGTCTGCGGCTGAAAATAATCGACGGCGATTGACGTAATATCGTTTTCGGGAACTTCGTCCAGATGCAGACGCACGTTTTCGACGTAGGAAACGTCGCGCTCCGCCAGCAGAATGTCGTAAATGTGCGAAGCGCGCAGCGGCTCGCCGAACGTCCAGCCGCCGGAATCCACATCCGCCGACGGAAGCGGATTGATGGTTTGATGAAGGCGCTTGAGGACGCGCGACCTGACCGATTCGGCGTCCGCGCCGCGATGAATGACGGCTTGCGCCGAAACGCCGACTTTTTTGTAGTGAACCCAGTTGACCAGACAAACCGTGCCGAGCGGGCGGCGCTCGTCGAGCGCCCGCCGAATCAATTGGCGCGCTTCGTCGGTTTCCTGCGCCTGCAAAGTTTCGAGCGTGACCACGCCGCCCGCGCGCTGCTGTTCCGGCACGCTCGGCACGAGGAGAACTTCAATCGTGCCGGGCGCGGCGTGTTGCCAGAGCATCGCTTTGGTAAAGGCTTTGGCGCGCGTGACCGCGCCGGAACTGCGCAGCGCCAGCAGTTCAAAATCGTCCGCCGTGACGGCGCGGTGCAGCGAATGAAGCTCCTGCGGTCCGCGCAGCAGCGTGTTTTGCAGGCTTTCCGTGTCGCGCCCGCCGGTTGCCGCCGCCGGATTGGTGACGGCGACGCCCGCGATTGGCGTTTTCAAAACCGTCAGCGTATTCGGCGCGACATTCCCCTGCGCGCCGCCGCCCGAGGCATACCAAACCAGTATTTCGCGTCCTTCCGGCGGCTTTTCGCCTAAAGCTCCCGAACCGATTGCCAGATTGCCGTCCTCGCCGCGAAGCTGGACGGCGGGCGCGAAGGTAATCGCGCCCGTCACGCGGTCAACCATATAAACGTATTTGTCGTCGAGATTGCTGAAATTTTCGACTTCCGTCCAGATGCGATAGTTTTTGCCGCTATGTTCTTTCGCTCGCGGTCGGTCTCGGAGTTCTTCCGCGCTCGCTTCGACGCCGACCAGCATCTCCAAATCATCGCTCGTCCGCGCCACAATCGGCGGGCGCTTGACCGTCACCGAAAGCCCCGGCATTCCGGTTCCTTTGCCGACCGGTTCGGCTTCAATCAGCTCGCAGTTATAAGCTAAAACTTCCGCTTCCAGTTCGCCTTTCGGAATCACGACGGTTTGCAGAGTGGTAAAAACCGGCGGCTCGCCGCTCGTGCCGCCGCCCGCCGCGCGGCTGAGCGTCACGCGAGTTCCGCCCGGAATCGACAGCGATTGATTCGGCGCTTTTTTCAGGCTGAAATTCAGCTTCACGACCGCCGCGGTCGGCGGCGTCAGCTTCACGCCGATCAGACGCAGAAATTCGACGTAAGCCTTTTCCGGCAGGCGGTTCAGACGATAAATCATCGCTTCGGTCAGAAAAGCGAAAAGCTCGACCAGCACGACGCCCGGGTCGTTCGGCGAAAGGTCTGTCCATTGCGGGCAGGTTTCGCGGACGCGGCGTAAGGATTCTTCAACCATCTGGCTGAACTGGCGGTCGTCTAGATTTGGAGTTTTCAGCGGCATTAATTTTCTTCTCCGGCGAGATTTACCGAAAATGACAAAGCGTCGAGCGCCTGCGTCGTGATCAAACGGTATTCAAGCGAGATGTCGAGCCGGGCGCGGTCTTCGGCGTTCGGAAAGGCATCGAGAAATTCGATTTTCGCGCGCGGCTCCCAGCGTTCAATCGCCTGTTTGACATAGTGAATCGCCAGCCCGGCGGTCGTGTCATCGTTCGGCGAAAAAATCAGGCGGTATAAATCGCAGCCGTAATCGGGACGCATCACGCGCTCGCCCGGAATGGTCGAAAGCAGAAGCAGAATCGCCTGGCGCACCGAATCTCTTTCGGCGACCATTTCGATTCCGCCGGTCGGCGCGATGCTCAAACCCGCAAATTCCTCGTTTGCTTCGAGGTCGGGGTGAATAAATTTCCATGCCTGATAGCGTTTGATTTTCATTTCTTACTTTTCGGAAACAAATTCCTGTCCCGCAAAATTTACCTTGTACAGAACGGTTCCCGGCGGCGTTCCGTCGGTAAAGCCGGTTATCGTGTCCAGACAGACGCGCTTGCCGCCGACGCGTATCCAGTCGGAATATCCGGTGCGAACCGTCAGCGTCGTGACGCACGGTCTGCCGATTGGCGGCACGACCGGACAGCCGCCAATCGTCCTGCCTTCCGGGTCGATTTCGACCAGCACCGGTTTTTTTTCAATCGTCACAAAATCCTGCGACGGCTTGTTGGTTATTCTGCCCGTCTCGTGTTTGCAGACGAGCCTGGCTTCGCTATTCAGAATCAGCATCCGGTGTCTCCTTAGCGGCGGCAGGATCAGCCGCCGCCTGCGTTTCCTGAAATTTCGGCGCTTCCTCGACTTCTTCGGCGCG
>DASVRL010000315.1:0-21371 GCA_036388635.1 Pyrinomonadaceae bacterium | reverse complement strand
GCCGCAATTTCGGCATAAATAGCGTTGTGTGCCGCAGCGACTCTTTCCGTTTTTTATCTGCTTTTCTGAGTTTTCACAATTTGGACAAGCTGGCATTGAGAAAGTTTATCTTATCAACATTCATTTAGTCACTCCCCGCCTGGATTGATTGACGGGAGAAGAATTATTTAATCTAAGTTGCCGGTTAAGAATTTCACCGCCGCGCCGCCGCGAATTCGCCCGGAAGCCTTGGGATGATTGTTTCTTCCCGCCGGCTCGCGCGCGGCGGTAAATCCTCATTTTTAGACTTGCCGGAAGTAAAAACAGAGCGGATGCCTTTCGTGATTTAACGCGTCCAATCCGGAGCGCGTTCTTCAACGGACGAAATCTGCTTTTAAATACGCTTTATCAATTAACTCGGGTCGCCATACTTTAAGCGGACGACGCTTGCTCTGCCGGAGCCGAAAGCGTTAACGATAAATAAATTATCGAATTCGTCGTCTTCAATTACGGGCGGGCTTGCGCCGCCTAACAAACTAATTAGCTGCGGAACGGTATCGGTATGACCGATAACCAATACGGTTTTCCCGCTGTGATTCGACTCGATATTATTCTTAATTTCGGAAGCTTCATCAATTATAACGGTTGACAGACCGAGATGAGCCGCCAGCGGCTGGGCGGTTTCTTTCGTACGAATGAAGTGGGAAGTGTAGATAGCTTTAATCGCCGCCGTTCCAAGCACGTGGATTAACTTTTGCGCCCGCGCCCTGCCCGGCGCGCTTAAGTGCGGATCAGTGCTGCCTTGACTGCTTCTTTCGGCGTGACGCGCCAGAATAATAGTCGTCGCTGTGATTGGGGTTGCCATCGCGTTCGTCTCCTTCTCGATTCTAATATGAATGAGGGCTTGTCTCCGCACTGATTCGAAACGGGCTTCGAAATTAGAATCATCGCCGCCCGTTACCGCCCGTTCCCGAATGCTGCAAGTGCAGCAACGCTGAACTAGGTATTATCTTTTCGGACTACCAAACGGTCTTTTTCCACTGAGCTGATTGGCAATCGCTGCGTTTCACCGGAATCCAGACGAATTTGCAGCATAGGCGTCTCGCCTTCTGCAATCTCCCAGCAGCCTTTTGTCTCCTCGGGTATATCAGTCGGTCCGATGCTCAGGTTTATTGCCGTCCGGTCGGATTTCAGTTCAAATCCGGTTCGCCCGCGCGAGCGCGGCAGCTTGTAGCCGAGCGGACGATACACATACTCGGTCTGCGTGTCTTCCTCTTGGGAATGCACCCAGCGTCGATACAATAATTCTTTGTCAATGTCGATGCTCATAGCCATTAATCCCGCCTTTTATCAAGATTCAACATTTTAGCAGACCAGGCGCTAATAGATAACTGTATTGAATTATTCGTCCTTCCGTCAGCCGGCAAATAATTCTAACGCATCACGGTGACTAATCATTATTTAATCGTATTCCCGAATACGCGCTTCGAGTCCGGAAACAATTTGCTGCCGCGTTCACCTTATTTGAATCAGCCGCTGACGAGCGTGCTGCGCGGACCGGCGAGCGTCGCCTGCATCCGCGCCACTTGTTCGACCGTAAACATAAACATCGCCTCATCGTCGACATAATCCATATAATTCACAAACAAATCGCCGTTCGGAGCGTTGTTGCAGGAAACGCGCGGAAAAACCGGTTTTCCCGTATTGGGTCCGAACTGATTCGGCGTATCGTTGACGAAATCAGAATCTTCGCAGTTGGGAATTCTGCTTTCACCCCAAATGTGCGATAAATTCAGATAATGTCCGACCTCGTGAGTCGTCGTGCGCCCTTTATGAAACGGGTCTGACGCCGTTCCGTTTGTTCCGAAAGCGGTGTTCAGAATTACTACCCCGTCGGTTTCTCTGGGACCGCCCGGAAATTGAGCATATCCTAATAAATCGCCTTCCAGCGTACAGACCCAAATATTAAGATATTTTCTGGTATCCCACGGCTCGATTCCGCCGGTAGCCGAAGATTTCACTCCATTATTAATTCCGAAGGAAGTCTTATCGGTTTGCGTGCGCGTGATGCCCTTGACTTCATTTCCTGCCGGGTCCCGGCTCGCCAATTCAAATCTAATTTGCGGATTCCCGACCAGAGCGCGGAACGGAGCCGGCACATTGCCAACGTCCGCGTTGGTCGCCGTGAAATCTTTATTTAGAACGGTTATCTGGCTTTTGATTTGCGCATCCGAGATGTTTTCGTCATCCGTTCGGTATACGACGTGAACGACGGTCGGAATAGTGACTATTCCGGTTCGGGCAATCGCTCTGCCGGATTCCATAAAGGCTTTGGTAAATCCTTCGATAGAAGCCTGGTTAAAGCGAAATTCCGGGTACCTGTCCACCAAATTAAAATAAGACTCTAAAGCGCCGCAGCTGCGATGCGACGGAGTGCTGCGAGCCTTATCCTTCGGACTTTCTTTATCCGATTTAGTTTTTTTACTTTCAGTTTTTTCGACCATTATGAACCCTCCATATAGGTTAAATTTAGAATTAAATAGTTTTACAAAGGAGCATCCGCCAGCCATTGATTTCCATCCCGAATCCCGTTTCGGCGAGAAAGAAGCATCGACACGCAAGCCGGATTAAATGCCGGTATTTCTTTTAATTCGCTTCGCAATGTCCGGGTTTTCAGCAGCTCTAATCCGAACGACGTATCGATCCGCTTCATATCTCTATTTTGGAAATCCAGGCAACATCCGTTTAAGAAAATTATCTGCTCCAATAACTAACACACCGAAAATATGAAAAACTTATCAGTTACAATGAAAATTTTTTTTGAATTTCTTTTGAGAAAACATTTATTTGCTGAATATTTGCGCACAAAAGATACTCATTTTGTTTAATTTTTATGTATTTCAGTTATTAAATAATCGAGTTTTCATTACGCGTTAATTCAGGACATATTTGAGGCTGTTGATTTGTGAATGACAATGAGCAGATTACAGCTCTGTTCTTGGCGAGATAAAGATTTCACAGTGTTTTGCGAGAGATTTCCGACGCGCCGGACTCGAAGCGCGGTGAAACCGCTGCGCGATAAGCAAGCAGCTGTCTCGCACTCGCGTCTAATAATTGAGAGCGTAAATACGGCTGCTAAAAAGATTGGTTTTCTGAGTGTTTGATAAGGCGGAAAGATTACTGTTTGTCGTCTCAAAAGGAGCATTTACAGGACGACATTAGACGTATCCGCATCCGCAGCATTCCTGCAATATCGGAAGCGGGAAAAAATAGTAATAAAGTGGGACACTGTTAATTCCGATAGCTAATGCCGCCAGGTAGATATTTAGGTTGAGTAAAAAGCGTTCCATATTTTGAATATATTACAATTTAATTTTGAAGATCGGCTTTTTCTTAAGCGAACCCAACCGGAAACCATCGTTAGGAGCTATAAGAAAATAGTTGTCTCAAAAAGGGTCGTCTTTGAGACACGGTTTAATAGTCAATTCCAGTTTTGGGCTGCGGCACGTTTTGTCCGGCGATTTGTCATCGCACTTTTACATAATTAAACGGTACGGTCAGGAATTAGCAGCGTCCTTAATTTCCCGGAATGTATTTTCTCTCAATGTGACCTTTTAGCTCGGCTGGATAAAAATACACCTCGCGCAGGTCGCCTCTGGCGTAGCGCAGCGCCTGGTCGTTAAAGTGCGGAGATTTCGGGTCGCCGCTTTCGCCGCCGGCGGTCACCGCTTTGGCGCGAATCTTTTTGCCGAATTCGACGACGGCAACAAAACTGTTGCCGCTGGTGCCGTACCATTTCTTGGTACTGCCGGTCGGGGCGGCGCCGAATGACGCCAGAGAACCCCAATTTCCCGAAGTGAATCCGACGGGAATACTGGGCGCCGCATCGCTGAATGGATGCACGATGTCTCCGGTCAGACGTTGGAAACGATTAATCTCGCCCCAGGGCGTTCGCCAATTTCCGAAATCCGCCGCCAGCTTGTTCGAAGCACCCATTAACGCTTCGATCAACTGAGCGGGAGTTGCCTTTGCCAAAACGTTATCCTGTGACGGAACGCCCGGACTCGGACCCAGCGCGCGAAGAATCTCCCTGCCCCAGAAGACTGCGAGCGAGGTGGCGACCGATTCGGTCGACCAGCGCAGGTTCCACTCCCGCAGGACGCTAATCTGCTCTCTCAATTTTGTCTTTGACGGGTCATTTGCAGGCAATTTGTCCCACGCCGCGATGAGTGCCGGAACGGTCTTTTCAAACCACGGCAAATAACTGTCATAAGCGGCATCGCGCAGCTTGTCGAGCGTGAAATCTCTACGGTTTTCCAGCACCCTAATCGCGTGCAGCCCGCGCGCCGACTCGATACCGTTGTCGACATATTTCGGGAAATTCTGCTGTTTCAGGCTGCTCGAACCGGCGGCTGACCAAGGCGAGTTGTTGCTGTTGTACACCCATCCGGTCGCGGGGTTGAGCAAATGCGGCGATTCTTCAAACGTCAGCAAACCTTTCCAGTCGCTTTCCGGGTCGCTTCCGTCGACCGGTTTCGTCCAATCGAATTTAGGATTACGCCGCGGGATAAAATTAACGTGAAAATAGGCGATATTTCCATCAGCGTCGGCATAAATCGTGTTGTTCGAGGAGTTTGCGTGCAGCTCCATCGTTTGGCGGAATTCTCTGTAATTTCTCGCTTTCGTTCTGGTAAAAGATTGGGTCAACGCTTTTATCGGTTCATTCATCAGTCCGACGGTAATCCAATTCCCGCTTGCCTCATCGCGCCTGACGACCGCTCCGTGATGCGTGCGGTAAATCGTAAATGAACGCTCCGCCATTCCCTGCGCGGTTTTATAAGGCACTTTGATAACCGATGTCATTACCGGCTTCTGTTCCCTGCCGAACTTGTAGAAATACCGACCGCCTTTTTTCAAAACGGTTTCACGCCACTCGTCTATCGCGTCGACCGCGCTCGAAGTGTGCATCCAGCCCAGCCGCTCGTTAAATCCCTGATAGATGAAGATTTGCCCCCAGGTTGCCGCCCCGTAGGCATTAAGCCCTTCATTGCTGGTCATCTGCAATTCCGAACGAAAGAAAAATGAAGTATGCGGATTGATGAGCAGCAGCGCGTTTCCGTTAACGGTGTTCTTCGGAGCAATCGCAATTCCGTTTGATCCGCTCGGCTCGGCGAGCGGGTCGGGTTCTTCCGTTTTCGCCGTCGTCGGCTCCGACTCGTAAAAGGACTGGAGCTGTCTGAGGTTGATTGTTTCGATGTCGCCGCCGATACTGCCCTCGGTAAACGAGAGCGCCATCCAGGGCTCGAATCGGGTGATGACGCGCGGCTTCACTTCGGGATGTCTGGCAAGATAGAAATTCAGACCGTCCGCCCAGGCTGTCATCAGCTTTTGCAGCCACGCGGGACTCTTTGCAAACTGCTTCTTTAATTCCTCCGGCTGGATGAAGATTTTCATTCGCAAATCGCGCCAGACGGCGGATTCCCCTTCTGCTTCGGCAAGTCGTCCCATCGCGTTCAGATAATTGGTTTCGACGCGGTTGAAATCATCCTCCGCCTGAGCGTAAATCATCCCGAAGACGGCATCAGCGTCCGTTTTGCCCGTGACGTGAGCGATTCCCCAGTCATCGCGAACGATGGAAACATTTTTCGCCTGCCGCTGCCACCGCGCCGCATCTTCTGCGCCTGCTCCGGAGACCGGTATCCACAGAAGTAGAAAGGTTAGAATAAATAAATATCTGTAACGAACGTAACGGAAATTTGCTGAAATCATATTGTCTTTGATGGAAATGATTTATTGTTGCCGATTGTTCAAACGAGTGCAAATAAAAGAGTGTTATAAAGTCGTAAATTCGCGCATAATTTGCCGGTCGATGCACATAAACCGTCGATGGTTCGCGTTCTATAAAAGTTCGTGATTGAACGCTCGGTTCTGATAGTGATTATTTTTCGGCTTCGAGCTGATTTCAAAAAGTTTCTTCGCAATTCCGATTTTGGAGTTTGAAGCGGAAAAGCCGTTGCTTTCGAGCAATAAACCTGCTTGCCCGGCAGTTAAATCGGCGGTAAAATTTCGGATTGAATAATCACCGTTGCATATTCGAAACTAACAATGACACCATCGAATGGCAATAATGACAAAGGATGAGTCAAAACCAACTTCTGACATTGGATGGTTCAAATGGGTAAATGGCTTCCTATCTCTCTTTTATTTTCGTTATGTGTTTTAAATCTATTTTTTAATTCCAAACTTAAAAGCGGTAACGCGCGTTTTAAAACAATCTCCTTTATCCCGACAATTTGACATACTTTAGAAAACGGTATTGGCTCTTTATCAAGTAAATCCTTCAGAATAACTTTCGCCTTCTCAATTTCTTCTTTACTAATCTTTTTTGTTTTATATAAATCATAGTCAATAAACATTTGAGAATATTTATCAGATAGGTCGCGATCCTTATTATACAGCTCCGTTTTTGGACGTTACCGCTTTTCTTAAGAGTAATAGAAAGTTTCGCCAAAAACGCCCTTATTCGGATATATTTTCACTGGGGGATAAGATTGATCTTACCTGCCGTAAACAGCTTTTTAGTTAAATAATCGAAATTTGTGATAGGTTAAGAATTTAATTCTTTTTCATTAAATTTGTTAATGACGAATTTATTTCGACACTCAAAAGGCATTACCGGCTACTTAATCGCTTTTGCCGGCGTGTGCGCGATGACTTTTCTGCTGGCGCCGTTTCACGATCATATAAACGATACGACGATCTCTCTGGCGCTGCTTCTGGTCGTTCTCGTCGTCGCCACTATTTTCGGAAGCCGCCCGGCGCTTTTTGCCTCACTATTGGGCGTTCTGTCCTTTAATTTTTTCTTTCTGCCGCCGGTTTATACTTTTACTATTGCCGACGGTCAAAATTGGGTCGCCTTTGCGGCGTTTCTCGTGACGGCTCTCATCGCCGGACAGCTTTCCTCCTACGCGCGGCGAAGGGCGGAAGAATCCGAGCAGAGGCGACAGGAAATCGAAAGACTTTATAACGAGCTGCAATCGGCTTTCGAGCAGGCGAGCCAAGCGGAAGCGCTGCGCCGGAGCGAGCAGCTGAAATCTTCTCTGCTCGACGCCGTGACGCACGATCTGCGCACCCCTCTGACTTCGATCAAAGCGTCGGTCACGACACTGATCGAAGATCAGGAGACAAAAATCAATAAGCGTGCGACGAACGGAAGCTTTCTTCAGCTGGACGATGAAGGACGCGGCGAGTTTCTCGATATAATCAATGAAGAAACCGACCGCTTGAATCAATTTATCGAGGGGATGGTCGGACTCGCCAAGGTCGAAGCCGGCGCTCTGCATCTGCGGAAAAGCTGGAGTCAGGTTGAAGAAATCATCAATAATGCGGTCGACCGGGCTAAAATTCGCCTTTCCGATTACCGAATTTTAATTGAAATCGAGCGCGATCTGCCGGCAATTCTGGTGGATGCCGGCTCGTTATCGGAAGTCGTTTATACTTTACTCGATAACGCCGCCAAATATTCCCCGAAACACTCAAAAATCAGAATCTCGACCAGGCGCGCGGAAAATGAGACGGTCGAAATCTCGGTCGAAGACGAAGGCAAAGGCATTTCGGTCGAGATGCGCGAGAAGGTTTTTGCAAAGTTTTTCCGGGCGACCGAAACCGATATTCATATGACTTCGAGCGGGCTTGGCTTAGGGCTCGCCATCGCGCGCGGCATTATCGAATCGCAGGGCGGAAGCATCCGGATTGAAGACGGGCGAGACGAATACGCGACGCGCGCGGTTTTTACCGTGCCGATTGGCGATATTGAAAAATAATTACTAAGCTTAACCAAAGCGCGCATAAAATAAAGCAATGGAAGGAAAAAGAATTTTAGTTGTCGACGACGAATCGCAGATCACGCGCGTTCTGCGGCGCAGCTTAGCCGCGCATCGGTACGAAGTCCGGGTTGCCGCCGACGGCGAATCGGCTCTCGACACATTCCACGATTTTCATCCGGATTTAATTATCACCGACCTTTCGATGCCCGAGATGAGCGGCATCGAGCTTTGCCGAGAGATCCGCAAAACATCAAAAATCCCGATTATCGTACTTTCCGTCAAAGGCGAGGAAAAAACAAAGGTCGCCGCACTGGACGCGGGCGCGGACGATTACGTGACCAAACCCTTCGGGATGGACGAGCTGCTCGCTCGCGTGCGCGCGACATTCCGCCGCTTGTCGCCAAACGAAGGAAAGGAGTCTTCCGTTCTAACATCCGGCGACTTTTCGATCGACCTCGGCGCGCGCAAGGTTTCCGTTTCGGGAAAAGAAATTCACCTGACGCCGAAGGAATTCGATCTGCTGCTTTATCTTTTTCAAAACCGCGGTCGCGTCATTACGCATCACAATCTTCTGGGAGCAGTCTGGGGCGGAAATTTTACCGAGCAAACCGAATATCTAAGGGTTTTCGTCGGACAGCTTCGCAAAAAAATCGAGCCGCAGACCAATCAGCCGAAATATATTTTAACCGTTCCGTGGGTCGGCTACCGCTTTGATACGGGCGAAGAATAAGGATTACAACAAAACTGCTGATTTCCTTAATTCCGTCTCTCAAGCCTACAGATTGTTCTTCCTTCTGCGTCTAAAAAATTTATGAACATTTTATAAATCCTTTACTCCATCCTTATACCTCTAGTCATATTCTGTTTCCGGTGAGCGAGGAAAAGAATATGACAAACCATTTCGTAAACACGGCAAACAATACTTTGCCGCAAAATTTAATTAGTCGAAAAGAATCCGCCGAAAGCTTTTGGACGATCTGGCACATCGGCGCGGGAATCGGTCTGCTCGGCGGAACCTTTATTCTTTTCGGCGCGGCTTTTCTGACAATCTTTCAATTTCTATACAGTGAAAACCCGCACGGCAGCTGGCTGTTCGCCATCGTTCTTCCGTTATGGATTATCGGAGCGCATTGTTTCGACAAAGCTGAGGAATCCGATAAAGCCCGGAGAATCGAGTATTGCAGACAGCACGGGATGACTAACGAGGAATGCGGCAAACAGGATTAGTCGCATGAGATTTAACAAAGGAAATATTGTGAAATTTGTTCTTATATTTTTTATTTCTGTTTTCTGGGCGTTTGTTTTGACCGCCGATGCTCAGCAGACGGTCTTTAATGTTCCGACGGCGGATGTGCTGGATAAAGGCAAAGTTTACGTTGAACTCGACGCTGCGTTTAAGACGCACAACAATGCGGCTTTGCGAAAGTTTTCGTCATTCGTCCCGCGCGTTGTCGCAGGAGCGGGCGGAAACGTCGAAATCGGTCTGAATTTGACGGGAAACATTCAACCGGGCGCGGATACGACCACGCTCGTGCCGACGGTGAAATGGCGTTTTTATCAAAACAAAAAGAAAGATTTGGCGCTTTTCGCGGGGAATAATTTTTATATTCCGGTACGAAATCGAAGCTATAAGTTCGGAGCTTACACTTACGCGGCGGTCGCCAAAACGATCAACAAAACTCGCCTGACTGCCGGAACATTTTTATTTTCAAAAAATGTCGTCGCGCCGAATGCGGCGCGCGGCGGCGGTCAATTTGCCATCGAGCAAACTATTAATTCAAAGCTGACGCTCGCCGCCGACTGGTTCACCGGCAAACACGCCAACGGCTATTTTACGCCCGGCGTGATTTACAAGCCGCACCCGAAAGTGACGACTTACTTTAGCTATTCAATCGGAAATGCGGACGCCGGCAGGGGAAATCATTTTTTCCTGTTCGAGCTCGGCTACAACTTTTAATTCGGAGATTTCTAGAAATGTTAGACGTAATTTTTATCGCCGTCATCGCCGGATTTTTTCTACTGGCTTTGGCTTATCTGAAAGGCTGCGAGGCTCTGCGGAAAGGAGCATTGAACAAATGAGCTGGGATATTGTTCTAGCGACGATCTGCGCGGTTTTATTGCTGATTTATTTAACGTATGCGCTTTTGCGCCCGGAAAAATTTTAAGTTTATATGACATCCAGCGGAATTTTCCAACTCGCACTTTATCTGGTCGTGCTGACGCTTCTGGCAAAACCGACGGGCATTTATTTGCTCAGAGTTTATAACGGCGAGAAGACGTTTTTGGATTTTGTTTTAAAGCCGATCGAGCGATCGGTTTGCGCGGTAACCAGGGTTGATGCGGCGCGCGAGATGAACTGGAAGCAATACGGCGCGGCAACGCTCATTTTCAGTTTTTTTTCGACGCTTGCGCTTTATGCCGTTCAGCGTTTTCAAGGCTTTCTGCCGTTCAATCCGCAGAATTTTACCGGAGCTTCGCCCGAGCTTTCGTTCAATACGGCGGTTTCATTTGTCTCTAACACGAACTGGCAGTCTTACGCCGGGGAGACGACGCTGAGCTATTTTACGCAGATGGCTGGTTTGGCAGTCCAAAATTTTGCTTCGGCAGCGGTCGGAATGGCGCTGGCAATCGCTTTTATCCGCGGAATCGCGAGATTTGAAACCGATAAGCTCGGCAATTTCTGGGTCGATTTAACGCGCGGAGTGCTTTACGTTTTGCTGCCGATTTCGTTTCTAGCCGCAATCTTTTTCGTCTCGCAGGGCGTGGTGCAGAACTTCAAACCGTATGACACGGCGCAGACCGTCGAAGGCACGACGCAGATAATCGCGCAGGGTCCGGCGGCTTCGCAGCTGGCGATAAAAATGCTCGGGACAAACGGCGGCGGATTTTTTAACGCCAATTCGGCGCATCCGTTCGAGAACCCGACGCCGTTTTCAAACTTTATCCAGATGCTCCTTATTCTGCTGATTCCGGCGGGTTTTACCTACACGCTCGGTCGGATGGTGAAATCGCAGGGACACGGCTGGGCGGTTTATGCGGCGATGATGTTTTTGCTGCTGGCGGGAATCTTCACGACCTATTGGGCAGAATCCCGCGGCAATCCGCTTTTCCCTGAAAGCGTCGATCAAGCGATTGTCGGCGGAAATTTTGAGGGCAAGGAAACACGCTTCGGCGTCGCAAATTCCGCACTATTTGCGACTGTGACGACCGGCGCGTCGTGCGGCGCGGTCAATTCGATGCACGATTCATTTACGCCGATTGGCGGGCTTGTGCCGCTCGTCAATATTATGCTCGGCGAAGTTATCTTCGGCGGCGTCGGCGCGGGAATGTACGGCATTTTGGTTTTTGTCATCCTGACGGTTTTTATCGCCGGTTTGATGGTCGGCAGAACACCCGAATATCTCGGCAAAAAAATCGAAGCCTACGACGTGCAGATGGCAATGCTTTACGCGTTGATTTTCCCGCTCGTGATTCTCGCTTTGACCGCGATTTCCGCGCTCGCGCCGGATTTCGGTCTGACCTCGCTCAATAATCAGGGCGCGCACGGGCTTTCGGAAATTCTTTACGCCTTTACGTCCGCGACGGGCAATAACGGCTCGGCTTTTGCCGGCTTAAACGCCAATACGCTCTGGTATAACACGACGCTCGGGATGGCGATGCTCGTCGGCAGGTTTCTGATGATCGTGCCGATGCTGGCGATTGCGGGAAATCTGGCGCGAAAGAAAGCCGTGCCGCCGAGTCTCGGCACTTTCCCGGTCAACACGACGCTTTTCAGCGTTTTGCTCATCAGCGTGATCATTATCCTGGGCGCGCTGACGTTTTTCCCGGCGCTGAGCTTGTCGCCGATCCTGGAGCATTTCCAGATGATTAACGGGCAGACTTTTTAATACGAAAATGAAAAAGACGATTTCAATTTGGGATAAAAACATTATCGCGCAGGCTTTGATCGATTCGATCAAAAAGCTCAATCCGGGGAGGATGATGAAAAACCCGGTGATGTTCGTGGTCGAGGGCGGCGCGGCGTTTTTAACCTTAAAACTTTTAGTCGGTATTTTCGCGCCGTCGGCTGAGTCGAATTTTGGTTTTGAATTGCAAATCACGCTCTGGCTTTGGTTCACCGTTTTATTCGCCAATTTCGCCGAGGCGATGGCGGAAGGGCGCGGCAAGGCGCAAGCCGATACATTGCGAAAAGCAAAAACTGAAACGAGCGCAAAGCTTTTGAAAACGGACGGCACGACGGAAATTGTCGGCGCGACCGAGCTTAGAAAAGATAACGTCGTGGTGGTCGAAGCCGGCGAATTTATTCCCGGCGACGGCGAAATAATCGAAGGCGTCGCGTCGGTCGACGAATCGGCGATTACGGGCGAGAGCGCGCCGGTTATCCGTGAATCGGGCGGCGACCGCTCGGCGGTGACGGGCGGAACGCGCGTTTTGTCGGATTGGATAAAAGTGCGGATTTCTTCAAATCCGGGCGAAACCTTCATTGACCGGATGATCGCGCTCGTCGAGGGCGCGTCACGTCAGAAAACTCCGAACGAAATCGCTTTGAATATCCTGCTCGCCGGTTTAACGATTATTTTTCTGCTCGCGGTCGTGACTTTGCAGCCCTTTGCGATTTATTCAAACGCGGCGCAAACCGTTTTCGTTTTGATTTCGCTGCTCGTCTGCCTGATTCCGACGACCATCGGCGGCTTGCTTTCAGCCATCGGCATCGCCGGGATGGACAGGCTCGTCCAGCACAATGTTCTGGCGATGAGCGGGCGCGCGGTCGAAGCGGCGGGCGACGTCAATACGCTTCTTCTGGATAAAACCGGAACGATTACTCTAGGCAACCGTCAGGCAACAAAATTTATTCCGCTTCAAGGCGTCAATGAGGAGAGTTTAGCCGATGCGGCACAGCTTTCTTCTTTAGCGGATGAAACGCCCGAAGGTCGTTCAATCGTCGTTCTGGCGAAAGAAAAATACGGTTTGCGCGGGCGCGAGATTCACGAATTGGCAGAGAATGCTGAATTTATTCCGTTTACGGCGCAAACGAGAATGTCGGGCGTCAATCTCGACGGGCGCGAAATCCGTAAAGGCGCGGTCGATGCGATTGAGAAATATGTTTCCGGCAACGGATTTCAATCAGCCGAGCTGCGCGTCGTAGTTGAATGGGTCGCCAAACAAGGCGGCACGCCGCTTGTCGTCGCCGACGATTGCAAACCGCTGGGCGTCATCTATCTGAAAGACATCGTCAAGGGCGGTATGAGCGAGCGTTTTAACCAGCTGCGCCGGATGGGAATCAAAACCGTGATGATTACGGGCGATAATCCTCTGACCGCGGCTTCGATCGCCGAGGAAGCCGGCGTTGACGATTTTCTCGCCGAAGCTACGCCCGAAGACAAAATGGCTTTGATAAAGCGCGAACAGTCGGAAGGCAAATTAGTGGCGATGACCGGCGACGGCACGAACGACGCGCCCGCGCTCGCGCAAGCCGACGTCGGCGTGGCTATGAACACGGGAACACAAGCCGCCAAAGAAGCCGGAAATATGGTCGATTTGGACAGCGACCCGACAAAACTCATCGAGGTGGTCGAAATCGGCAAGCAGCTTTTGATGACGCGCGGCGCTCTGACGACATTCTCAATCGCCAACGACGTGGCGAAGTATTTCGCCATTATTCCGGCGATGTTCGCGGCGACGTTTCCGGTTTTGAACGCTTTGAATATTATGAATTTGAAAACGCCCGAATCGGCGATTCTTTCCGCCGTAATTTTTAATGCGCTGGTCATTGTCGGGTTGATTCCGCTGGCTCTCAGAGGCGTCAAATACCGCGCTTTGTCGGCTTCGGGGCTGTTACAAAGAAACTTGCTGATTTACGGACTCGGCGGTCTTGCTGCGCCGTTCGTCGGCATCAAGATCGTCGATTTGATAATTACCGCTTTAGGACTGGTTTAGGGTTTATAAAATTTATGAAAGACTTCATTACATCGGCTTTAATGATTTTGATTTTCACCGTTTCGCTCGGCGGGCTTTATCCGCTGGCGGTTTGGGGCGTCGGACAGGTGATTTTCCCGCACCGGGCAAACGGCTCCCTGATCAAAAATGCCGTCGGCGAAACCGTCGGTTCGGAGCTTATCGGTCAAAGTTTTACGGGTGCCGGATATTTCCATTCGCGTCCGAGCGCGGCGGGAAACGGCTATGACGCCGGGTCGTCGAGCGGCTCGAATCTGGGTCCGACGAGCGAAAAACTGATAAACCGCGTAGAAGCCGACAACGAAGTTTTGCGGTCGGAAAACCCGAAGATGCCCGTTCCGGCTGATCTGGTAACTGCTTCGGCTTCCGGACTCGATCCGCATATTTCACCCGCCGCGGCTGAATTTCAAATTCCGCGCGTGGCAAAAGAAAGAAACATTAGCGAAAGCGATTTGCTGCAAATCGTCGCGCGTTTTATTGAAGGCAGGCAGTTCGGCATCTTCGGGGAGCCGCGCGTCAATGTTCTGCTCTTGAATTTAGAGCTTGATAAACAGCTTTCTGAAAAATAACCGGCAAAGACTAATGTTCTAAACGAATCCGGGTTATGTTTGTTGACACCGTAGTAACCGAAATTCCTAACAGCAGCGGCGGTCGCCCTTCGCCCGAATCTCTTCTCAAAATGGTGCAGGAGACCGAGCGGGCGAAGCTGCGCGTTTATATCGGCGCGGCTGCCGGCGTCGGCAAAACTTTTCAAATGCTCGAAGACGCCAACGCCTTGCGAAAACAAGGCATCGACGCTGTCATCGCGGTGGTCGAGACTCACGGGCGCGAAGAAACGAAGGAACAAATTAAAGATTTGGAAATCGTGCCGCCGAAAAAACAGGAATATCGCGGCGCATTTTTTGAGGAGATGGACTTGGAGGCGGTTATCCGGCGAAAACCTGCCGTCGCTATAGTTGATGAGCTCGCTCATACCAACGTCGAAGGCGTGAAGAACCGAAAGCGTTACGAAGACGTGCTGGAGCTTCTCGAAAATGGGATTTCCGTAATTACGGCGGTCAATATTCAGCATATCGAATCGCTGAATGACGTTGTCGCCAGAACGACAAATGTAAAAGTGCGCGAAACAGTTCCCGACTGCTTTTTCAAACGCGCCGACGAAATCATCGACGTCGACGTTTCGGTCGATACGCTCAGGACGCGGCTGAGACAAGGCAAAATCTATTCTGTAGAAAAAATCGAGCAATCGCTGAACAACTTTTTTCGCAAAGGAAACTTGGCGGCTCTGCGCGAGCTCGCGCTCAGACAGGTCGCTCAGTTTCAATCGGCGCAGGATCATGAATATCGCGAGCGCGAAGGTTTGGAGCAGGCGGTTATGCCGGAGAAAGTGATGGTTTGTCTGGCTTCGCGCGGCAGCGCCAAAAAACTTCTTCGAACCGGCGCGCGCATTGCCGGGCGGTTCGCCAGCGACGACTGGGTCGCCGTTTATGTCGAAACCGCCGACGAGGAAACCGGACGCATCAATCCTGAAGCCTTCGCCGCTTTGCAGGAAAATATTCGCTTTGCCGAAACTTTGGGTGCTAAAGTCGTCAAATTAAAATCCAACAATGTCGCCGACGCGCTTCTAAAATTTGCCCGCGAAAACGGAATTACTCACGTCATTTTCGGACAATCGGCGCGCTCGCGCTGGGAAATTATCTGGAAAGGCTCGATTATCAACCGTTTTCTGCGCGAGGTAAAAGACGCCGCCGTTCACGTCATCCCGCTGGTAAAAGAAGATTAGATTAAGGTAATTTTAATCTCCAAACCCGCTTTTACATATTCTTTATAAATTCCTTACGGAATCCTTATAACTTTTTTTGTATTCTGAGTTTTTTGAAAATTTACGGGTAAAGTTTTTATGGAAGCGGAAATAACTTCTAGCAGCAGATTCAGACGCTGGATGATGCAGGGCGTCAAGGAAATCGAAGGTCCTCAAGAAAAGGAAGGAAAACATCACCAGCATTCGTGGTGGCAGGTGATGTGCCTGACCGGGGTCGATTATTTTTCGACGCTGGGTTATCAGCCCGGCATCGCTTTTGTCGCCGCCGGCGCTTTGTCTCCGATTGCTACTCTAGTTTTGGTTTTGCTGACGCTTTTCGGCGCTCTGCCGATCTACAACCGCGTCGCCGCCGAAAGCCCGCACGGTCAGGGATCGATTTCGATGCTTGAAGCGCTGCTTTCGCGATGGAAAGGAAAGCTTTTCGTTCTCGCTCTGCTCGGATTTGTCGCCACCGATTTTGTCATTACCATTACGCTTTCCGCGGCGGATGCGAGCGAACATATCATTCACAATCCATTTGTCGAAGAACATCTTCATTTTCTGGATCACCCCGTTCCGGTCACACTGTTTTTAATTTTTATTCTCGCCGCTATTTTTTTGAAAGGTTTTAAGGAAGCCATCGGCATCGCGGTTTTTCTGGTTATCGCTTATCTTTTGCTGAATTTGATCGTCGTCGGAGTCGGTTTATATCAAGTATTTACGCATCCCGAATATTTAAATAATTGGAAAGATGCTTTGTTTTCGACTAAAACACTCGTCGGGAATTTTGAGATAAAAGGACTGCTCGCCGTTGTTGCGCTTTCTCTGATCACCTTTCCGAAACTGGCGCTCGGTCTTTCCGGCTTTGAAACCGGCGTCGCCGTGATGCCGCTCGTTAAAAACCCGAACCGGATCGAAAATACCAGAAAGCTTTTGACCGCGGCGGCGCTGATCATGAGCTTTTTTCTCATTTGCAGCAGTTTTATCACGAGCGTCCTGATTCCCGCCGCCGAATTTCAGAAAGGCGGAAAGGCGCAGGGACGCGCCCTAGCCTATCTGGCGCACACCTATTTAGGCGATATATTCGGCACGGCTTATGACATCAGCACGATTTTGATTTTGTGGTTTGCGGGCGCGTCGGCGATGGCTGGACTTTTGAACATCGTTCCGCGCTATCTGCCGCGTTACGGCATGGCGCCGAATTGGGCGCGCGCGACGCGTCCGCTCGTTCTGGTTTTCGGCGTTATCTGTTTCGCCGTCACTATTATTTTCAAAGCAGACGTCGAGGCGCAGGGCGGCGCTTACGCAACCGGCGTTCTGGTCCTGATGACTTCGGCGGCGATTGCCGTCACGATTTCCGCCTGGGTAAAAAAACAAGCGGTCAAATGGGCTTTTATGCTAATCGCCGTCGTTTTTTCCTATACGACGATTACCAATGTCATCGAGCGACCGGACGGAATCAAAATCGCGTCATTTTTTATTTTTGCGATTATCGCGGCTTCGTTTGTTTCCCGCGCAATGCGCACGACCGAGCTGCGCGTCGAAAAGATCGTCTTCGACGATACGGCGCGGCAGTTTATTGATGAACTGGCGGAGGGAGAAATTCGGATCGTAACAAATCGTCGCGAGACCGGAGACATCAAGGAATATCGTTTCAAGGAACACGAAAAAAGGATGGACAATCATATTCCGTCGGGCGATCCGGTTCTCTTCTATGAAATCGAGGTCGGAGACGCCTCGGAATTCAAGGGTAAATTAAAAGTTTGCGGAATTGATGTCGGAGGCTATAAAATTCTCCGCACTCAGGCGCCGGCAGTACCGAACGCCATCGCCGCGCTGCTTCTACATTTGAGAGATAAAACCGGAAAAATCCCGCACGTTTATTTCGGATGGAGCGAAGGCAATCCGGCGAAATATTTGTTTCGATATATCCTGTTCGGCGAAGGCGATACAGCACCTGTTACAAGAGAGATCCTGCGGCAAGCCGAGGCAGACCCTGAACGGCGCCCCAATGTGCATGTCGGAGGATAATTCGAGATAACATAGGTCAAAAAACACAGCTTTTCAAAAGCATATATTCAGTAAAGCGCGATTGCTGTAACCTGGAGCCGAAACATCATTGCTCGTTGAAAGCTCTCGTTTTTTGAATCATCTCCCGGATCGTTTCGGTATCGCCGATTTCATAAAGACTGATTAAACCATCCTCGATAGTAAAGATTTGCTGAACTGTTGCCTCTGCCAGCACATTGCCCTGCAAATCTTTGATGATTTGATGAACGGTAACGACATTGCGATTGTTTTCGTCCGTCTCGAATTTTAATGTCTCAAGTTCAGGTCGAATCGCCTTAAATTGATTAGTCCAATATTCGCGCACCGCATCGCGTCCGTAAACGAAACCGCCTTCCAACCCGTTCGCCCAGACAACGTCCGGGCGCATCTGCGAGATGATTGTTTCGATCTCGCGTTTATTGAAGGCATCATATAAATTTTGCAGAAACTGTTGATTTGAGCTCATAATTATTCACCATACGCTACGAATTTCATACAAACAAATAAGCAACTAAAAACTGAAATGCCTACTTAACCTTTTTTATTAGATCAAAACACAAGTGTCCAAAAACAGTAGTTTTCGGGCAGTTTTCCAATTTGTTAATTAAACCAACTAACAAAAGAATTTAGGATTTTTGGACAGAGTTTTTGGACATATCGGCTCAAGGTGTTTACGCTTTCAAACTAGGAAGCGGTTTTCTATAATTTAACCAAAGCCTGCGAGAAAATACGCCGTCATAATCACGCTGCGCGTGAGCTGAGCGTCTTCATCAACACTGACCTATTTCGTCCCGTCCCGTTTGAATATTCCAGAACTGAAACATACAAATCAAACTATCCGACTGACATCAACCAGGATTTGCAGCAGTGGACGGCTCGATTGCTGGAAAAGGCTTTTCGGGAAGGAATCGAATATCGGAAAGCGGGAGTCATTTTAGGCAGACTCGTGCCAGCGGAAAAACTCACCGTCAGGATGTTCGACGATGAGAAGTACAAACGATGGCGCAATCTGATGCAGGCGATTGACCGGATAAACCAAAAATTTGGGAAAGATGCGCTTCGATTTGCCAGCGTGAAAACAGAAGGAAAACAGAAGACGAAGCGACATGGAAAAGTCCCGGCTATACGACCAACTGGCAAGAACTGCTGGTTGTCAACTGAATTTGAAAACGCTCGTAAAATTTTAAGTTTTCACAGTTCTCTAAATCTTTTATTTATAATACTTCTTATGACAAAGGATGAGTCAATCTGATGTCAATTGATGGTATTTTTGACAGAAACGACAAACTGTCGTTTCATCGGAGTCGAGCGCCAATTGTAAATTAAGAGTCCGGATTCAGTAACGGATTCCCGTATTTAAATCACGCATTGAAGAGAAAGAAATTGGTAATATTTAATTATTCCGTTTTCACAAACCCGTCAGAGAGAGGTGTAAAAATGAAAAAGCTGCTTTTGAGAATTCTGGGATTCATCGTAGCGTACGTCGTGATCGGCGCGCTGCTCGACAGGGTTGTCTTTCCGGAAGCCGAACCCGGAGAGGCTTATTACCCGCGACAAGGTCAGTCGTTCGTCAGCAAATCGGAAGGCTTTCACCAGACGGTTTTGAAACGCGAAAACGGTCTCGTCTGGGGTGAACTCGTCCTCGAGCCTTTTGCCGCCGGACCGCCCGAACACATTCATACGACGTTTCCCGAAAAATTCATCGTCGCCGAAGGCACATTGAGTTTGCTGGTCAACGGAGAAAAGAAGCTCTTGCGCCCGGGCGAGTCGTTATTAATACCGCCCGGCACCGCTCACAAACCTTTTAACGAGACCGATTCGCCGGTGGTCGTCAAAGGTCCGTTCACTGCCGAGTACGCAATACCCGAACAGTTCAGTATCTTTCTGACGCAGGCATACGGCTTTTTCGACGAGTCGGAGTCGAACAGCCAGCCGCCGAAGGCTTTGCTGCAAATGTCGAGATTCAGCCCGAAATACGACAGCTGGCTCGCCCGCCCGCCGGTTTTTCTCCAGAAGGCTTTATTTTTCGTCATCGGTCCGACGGCGCGCCTGCTCGGCTATCGGACACATTACGAAAAGTATATGCCCGACAAAGCGGCGAAACCGCTTACTGCGGCTCCGATACAAAGTCAAAGTTACTGACATCGTTTTGAAGCGTAATCATCCGCGTCGGCTGCGCAAATATATATCTTTTAGTCGAAACCGTGACGGTATATGTCAATCCCGATTGGATTCCCTGAAAATTGTAATAACCAAAACCGCCGGTTCTCACCGTTACGGCGGCTGGCAGATTTCCGCCCGACAGCGTAACGACGGCGTTGGGAATTCCATCGCCGCCCGCCGTCAGTAAACGCCCGCCCAGCGCGACGTTCGTCACCGGAACCATCGCGTAAGCGCGAACCTGTCCGTTGTAAACGCCGGTTCCGACGATGACGTTATTGTCACTGATTCCGAGAGCCGACGACGACGTATTCATCGACAAATCCCAACCCGTTCCGGCGGGAATAAGATCCGCCAGACGATAAGTGGCACTGCCGTCGTAAAGAAACGGAATAGAAAATTGTCCGGAATCATTTCCGACCACCCAACCGGCGGAATTAACCGCCCGCGCCGAGCCCTGCGTCGTGCCCGAAGCAAGCGGGATTGCCGTCATCCCGCCAGCCTGAGACCAGATAAAAGGCAAGCCCGAACCTTGGTTTTGCATACTCGAACCGACGACATAACCGGTATTGCTGACGCCGAAAGCCAGCGCGCCGTTAGCTCCGTCCAGCGCGCCGACCTCGAATGCGGAGCCGCTGCCGATGTCATAAAGGATACCGACATTACGGGCGGCATTAGTCGGGTCAATCCCTTGACCGACGACGCGTCCGGAATCGTTGACGCCGAACGCGGTAACAAAAAAACTGCCGTTCGCGGTCGTCTGGGTTATGACGGCTGCATTGCCGCCGCTGTAAACGACGCCGCGCTGCAAGCTGCCGCCGCCCGCCGAACCGACCGCGACGCCCGAAGCGTTGATGTCGTTAGCGTCGCCGAGCGTTTCGCCGCCGGGAAGCGGAAGCTGCGACACTACGTCGTTTTGCCAGATAACCGGCAAACGGCTCGTCCCGAACAGCGTGGCTGCGCAGGTGCCCGCGATGATGCCGCTGTTATTTGCGCCGTTCGAGACACAAAAGGCGCGCCCCGCAAGATTCGGCAGCCCGACGATGCCGCTGCCAGACGTCCATCTGAACGCCTGCGCCCCGCCGCTGCGAACAGAACGCCCGAGCGCGATGCCGCCGGTTGAGACCCCGAATCCTTGTGATGCGGTGTCACCGGTTTGTACGACTCCGATATCGTAAATCTGATACTGCGGCGGCGGAAGCTTGAGCGTCGTCCGGCTCGATTCGGAAACAGACGTCGCCAAATGCGTCTGCGACGATGCCGCGTTTGTATACATCAAACCAGCCATTATGGCGATGCTGAAGAAAATTGCGGGAAAAATAAGACGGTGCCTGATAAATGTTACTTGCTTCATAGATATTTAGTTGGGTAAGACCTTCGACCAACACACTTTAAAGCGATTCACCCGCAAAGTCAAAATCGACGACCGGCTCGCTTTGATATTGTGAATGATGGTGTCGGACGGTCTCGGCAACTTCAGCACATCTATGAAAATTAGCTTACAAATAAGGCATAAAAATATTTCTCGCGCGCGGCAATAAATCGAAGACGGTTTAGCCCGCTTTCTCTTTCTAAAAATAAAAATTCGTTATTTTTGTTAA
>DASVRL010000314.1:0-13906 GCA_036388635.1 Pyrinomonadaceae bacterium | reverse complement strand
CCGACAAATTGTCCGAGTCATCTTTCAATCTGCTGGTGTCGGCTGTTCTGGGAATCCCGATTGCCGGTCTGGGAATCATTATCGGTCTGATGTCGGTGATGAAAGACAAGCTCGGTTTCAGCAGCGAGCTTATTGTCGCCTTTGTGCTGGGCGCTTTTTTATTGCTTTTCGTCTCCGAAGTGGCGCTCATCTTTCTGTTGTTGCAGCGGGCGCGAATAGTCAGGAAAGAAACGGGCGACAATTGGCGTTTGAATGACAAGACTCAATCGCCGGAAGCGGTGGTGATTAAAGAGCTTGATGCGGCTAAAACGCGCGACTTAGTCGAGCCGATGCCGACTGTCGTCGAAGACACGACTCGCTCTCTTGAAGCGCTAGCCCGCGAGCCGAAGATGCGTTGAGTGTTGGGCGCATTACCAGTAAATCCGGTGAATTTCTCTCTGCTTCCAGTGTCTCCACCGCCATCTTATGCTCAATGGATAAAAAGTCTTGTGAATGCCGAACAAAACTCCGAGCCGTAACTTTAGATAATAAAGTAAAAACATAAATCCCTTTATCTGTGGACGGCGCCGTAAAATTTTTTTGCGATTCGCAGAGTTTAGTATAAGTACGCAGAATCTGTATGTACGATTTCATACATAGCGAATATTTCTTTTGCGCTTGAAGCGGGAAATCTATATTTACGAATTGAAAGATGCGGCTTTTGTGATTATAACTGCGAGTATTTCTTAAAGTCTGAGGTCAAGACTCGAAAATTCTTTTCGCCCGTTGCACTTTTTAATTTGTAATTTTCTTTGAATCGCACCCGCAATCGGTCGCGCACGATGAATTTTTCGACGCGGATTTCGCTTTCCGCCAGATGATCTGCCCGACATAAACCGCGGCGGCAAAAATAATGATTGCGACAATTACCGTTTGAATATCCATAACAGTTTCAAATTTCAGATTCGCTGTTTTTAAATCGAAGTTCGGAATTACTTAACCGAATCCCAGCAGACGCCCGCCCTGATACGTCACGAAAGCCGCCGCATAAGCCAGCGCCGTCATATATCCGACCATAAACAGCGTCCAGGACCACGAATTTGTTTCGCGCCGCACGATGGCGACGGTCGACATACATTGCATCGCGAGGACAAAGAAAACCATCAGCGTCAGCGCCGTCAGCGGCGACCAGACGGGCGAGCCGTCGTCTTTTTTCGCTTCCCTGATCGACTGCATCAGCGTTTCGGATTCTTCGTTGGCTTCCTTGTCGCCGTTGTAAATAATGCTCAAAGTCGAAACCAGAACTTCCCGCGCGGCAAAGCTCGCAATCAAAGCCACGCCGATTTTCCAGTCGAAGCCGAGCGGCTGAATCACCGGTTCGATAAGATGTCCGAGCTGACCGGCGTAACTGTTTTGTAATTGCTCGGCTTCGCGCTTTGTCCTTTGTTCCTCGTCATTTGCAGATTGCTCGTCGTTCGCGCTAATCACTTCCGGCTGACTGCCGACGGCTGACGGCTGACCGCTTCTCGGAAACGCCGTCAAAGCCCACAAAATAATCGAAATTGCCAAAATCACCGTTCCCGCGCGTTTTAGAAAAAGTCCGGCGCGCGTCAGCATATTTTGCAGAACGTTGCGCACATTCGGCAGACGATACGGCGGAAGCTCCATCACGAAAGGCGGCGGCGGCGATTTCAAAAGCGTTTTCTTTAAAATAAAAGCGACGATAATGGCGACGATAATTCCCAAAGAATACATCGCCAGCATCAAAACCGCGCCGAGCGAGACAAAGCCGAAAACCGTCTGACCGGCGAAAAACGTCGCAATCATCAGCGCGTAAACCGGCAGCCGCGCCGAACAGCTCATAAACGGCGCGATCAAAATCGTCGCCAGCCGGTCTTTCGGATTTTCAATCGTCCGCGCCGCCATAATGCCCGGAATCGCGCAGGCAAAACTGCTCATCAAAGGCAGAAACGCTTTGCCGTGAAGCCCGACGCGGCTCATCAGTTTATCGAGCAAAAACGCCGCGCGCGACATATAACCCGTGTCTTCCAGAATCGAGATAAACAGAAAAAGAAGAAGAATCTGCGGCAGAAAAATCAGAACGCCGCCGACGCCCGCAATGATTCCGTCAACCACCAAATCCGTCAATAAACCTTCCGGCATCTGCGCTCGCGCAAAATCGCCGAGCGCGCCGAAACCTTTATCGAGCAAATCCATCGGCAAAGTCGCCCACGAAAAAATCGTCTGGAAAACCACTAAAAGAATCGCCACGAGAATCACCAAGCCGAAAAATTTATGCGTCAAAACGCGGTCGATTTTTTCTGAAAAATTATGCTCGTCCGGAGCCGGGTCGTCGTGCTTGACCGCTTCCTGAACGATATTGGAAATAAAATTATAGCGCGCAAAGATTTTACCGTTGTCCGAAGCTTCTTCGTCAAAGCTTAATTCAAACGGAATCTGCGGCTTGGTGTCGATTGTTTCCAGAATTTTTTCCGAGAGTTCTTCGACGCCCAAATGCTGTGCGGCAGTTACGGCGATGACCGGAACGCCTAAAAGCTTGCCGAGTTTTTTCGTGTCGATTTCGTGCTTTTGCTTTTCGGCAAGGTCAACCATCGTCAAGGCGACGACGAGCGGGATTTTGTATTCGAGAAGCTGCGTGACGAGATAGAGATTTCTTTCGAGATTCGTCGCATCGACGACGGCGACAATCGCATCGGGCGGCGACAAATCTCTGATCTTTCCGGTCAAAACGTCGCGCGCGATTTGCTCGTCGAGCGAGGTCGCGTCGAGACTGTAAAGCCCCGGCAAATCAATCAAACGCGCGTTTTCCTCGTCGATTTTCCAAAAGCCTTCCTTTCTTTCGACCGTCACGCCCGGATAGTTGGCGACCTTCTGGCGCAAGCCGGTCAGCGCGTTGAAAAGCGTCGTTTTTCCGGCGTTCGGATTGCCCGCCAGAGCGATTATCAATTCGGATTGCGGATTGCGAACGACAAATTGGCTGTTTTTTTGACCGCTGGAGTTTGTCTTTTTTTGGGTTGTTATTTCTTCGTAATTCATTGCAAACTCAAGAGGCGGGATTTTGGATTTCGATTGCCTGAGCCTCGCTGCGGCGAATCGCCAGATTGTAGCCGCGCACACGAATCTCCAACGGGCAGCCGAAAGGCGCGGTTTTGACGACGCGAACCGAAACGCCCGGCACGACGCCCATTTCCATCAATCGCCGCGTGACCGCCGTTTCGCCGATTATATTTTTAACTTTCGCTTCCGTTCCGACCGTGAGGTTAGCCAGCGTGGATATGTTTTCGTTATTCATTCTTCTTTCGCCTTTCGCCAAATCCATCTTATCGTAATTGAAATTAGTTTTCAATTTCAATTACGATTTTAGATGAACATTCGGAAAATAAAAATCCAGAGCGGATTTCAAGTCGGAAACTGCGAAGAAAATTCCCGGCATTTTCGCGGTCAGAAATAAATTACGAGTTCTTTATTATCTGACCGGAGCTTGCGTAACCGATTGTAAATCGGCTTGATAGCTGCCGACGACAAAGCGCAAAGGCAAGCGTCTTTCATCGACCGAAAGCCAGATTTTAAGATTCAAACGGTCGAGCTGCGGATTTCCGGTGACTATCGAAACGACCTGCGCCGGAAGTCTCGTGCCCTGAAATTCGACTATCTCGACCGTCGAAGGTTTTAGTATCAGCACATATGGCTTATCTCCGACAAAAACGGCGACGCGCGTATCATTGACGGGATTGGTCGGATTTTTGCTCGCCGCCAAACTAAACGAACGGATCGCGTAAGCCAGCGATAAAAGGCTGTGCGTGCCGACCGGAATTTCTATTCGACTGGCGGAATTATCCGAAGCGAAACCGGCGGCTTGCTCGAATTGGACGACTTGATTATAAGGAGCTAAAGTTCCGGTTAATTTTAATTCGATGTTCATCGGCGCCAGCGAAATCGGGTCGACGTAAGATTTAATCGAATCGCCGACATTCAAAATTCCCTTCTGCTGCCCATTTGCCGAAACCGTCGCCGTCAATAAAAGACTGTCTTTCGGAAAACCGTCTCTTCCGGCAAGCTGTTTACGTTCTTTTGCCTGAATCGTCACCGTACCGATATTTTGATTTTGCGAGGTGACTCTGAAATTTAAAGTTTCGCCCAAATTAAACGGCAATTCTTCGGGCAGCGGCTGATTGTCGACGTAAGGCGTCGTCTTCGGAGTCGGGCGCGGCGTTTGAATCGGCAGCGGCGTCGGCGTTGTCGTCGCCAGCACAGGCGGCGTCGGTTCAACCGGCGTCTCCGGCAGAATCGTCTGCACGCTGGCGAGCGCGGCGCGAAATTCTCCTTTCAGGGTTTTAAAGCGAATTAATACGGGCAGGCGCGCTTCGTCATTACTGAAATTGATCCGTAAATCTTTTAAGCCCGCTTCATCCAGAAACGGACTCTGTACCGTCGAAACGTTCGTTTCAAACTCGCCGGCGTCGGTTTTCACTTTTTCCGTTCCGGTGGTCTGAAAAACGGCATTGTATGTTTTGTCGTTTTCCTGAAAAGAGACTGTGCCGCTGCCGTTCAAATTTCTGGCTTGATAAATTGCGGTCAGTAAATCGTGATAAGCGGTCGGATTTTCGAGAAAGTTTTTCGCCGTTTCCTTCGGCATAATGCCTTCGTTGGAAACGACTCGCGTGTAAAGCGGCAAGCCGGTTTCGGCGGAAGCGTAACTCAGACGTATCTCGTCCAAAAGATAAAAGGCGCTGACCAGATTAGTCGTTTTGAATTTTCCTTGGAGCTCGACGGCATCTCTGCCCGCCAATTTCCCGCGTGAAACCACAAAGATTTCGGCATAAGCGGCATCGGTGATTTTTCCGAACGAGACGGTGTAAGAGAGACGTTCGCCGGCGCGAAAAGACGCGGCTGAAGATTTCGGGGCTTCCTGTGCGAAGACGGCGATAAAACCTAAAACAGCGATGGCTAAACTTATAATCAGTGAGTTTCTCATCAAAAAATTAACAAAGGATATTTTCAGGATTTATTGCTACCCTTCCCTTTCACCTTCCCTTCTGCGTTCTTCTATTTCTCCCAGAATTTTTCTGACCGCTTCGATTCGATTATCCGCCGCCAGAATCGGGCGACCGATGACCAGAAAATCCGCGCCTGAATTTATCGCTTCGCTTGGAGTCATTACACGCTTCTGGTCGTCGGAAGTTCCAAGTTTCGGATTCGAAAGCTTCGGACGCACGCCTGGGGTCACGATTAAAAAATCGTTTCCCAGATTTTTCCGCAGCAGGCGCGTTTCGGTCGGCGCGGCGACCACGCCGTCCAAACCACATTTTGCCGTAAGTTTCGCCAATCTCAAAACTTGCGCGCCGGTTTCGGCTTCGATTCCGACTTCGCTTAAAGTTTTTTCATCGGCGCTCGTCAAAATTGTCACGCCGATAATTTTCGGCTGCCGCAGCGTTTCCTTTTCGCAAACTTCTCTGACCGCTTCGACGGTGCGCACGAGCATTTCGCCTCCGCCGAGCGCGTGAACGTTAAACATCCAGACGCCGAGCCGCGCGACTTCGATTGAAGCTTTGGCGACCGTGTTCGGAATATCGTGAAACTTAACGTCGAGAAAAAGCTTGACGCCGTCGCCGACGATTTCCCGAACGAATGATGCGCCCGCCGCTGTAAATAGTTGCAAGCCGATTTTAAACGCGCCGACCTCGGCGCTCAGCTCGTCGATAATTTCACGCGCCTCGGCGGCTGTTTCCACGTCCAGCGCGACGATTATTTTTTCTTTATTCGATTTCATCGGTTGAATAAAAGGAAGGCAAAACAAGGAGTTTTATCATTTTGTGCCGCCGGCAAAACCTAGCCGATTATTTTATAAATTTCTTCCCGAAACAGCTTCGTTAAACGCCGCGCGCCGTTGGTCAGCAAATGTTTTTCTGACGTTTGCAAACGCGAGAACGGCAAAGCCACGCGCGGATGCTCGCCTTTTTTTCGTTTGAAAAATGCCAGGCATTCCGCGCCCGATTCTTTTGTCTGAAAAGCGCGCTCAAACGTTTCGGTTGCCTTCGCCGCTTCGCCCGAAAGAGCGAAAATCACGCTCTGCATAAACCAGGCGTCCGAGAAATTTTCGTCGCCTTCGACGGCTTTTTGCAAATGCTTCTGCGCCGTTTTATAACGCTCCAGCTGAAAATACGCGCAAGCCGCCAGATAATGCATTTCCGGCAAATCGCGAAGCTTGAGAGCTTCGTTAAAAGCCGCCAGCGCTTCCATCCAGTTTTCTTCCGCCGCCGCCAGAAAGCCCCAGACGTAGTTCACGCAGAAAGACGTTTCGGGCTTGTTCGCTATCACGCTCAAAAGCTTTCGAGCGTTTTCCGCATCGCCTTCGTCGGCGTAAATAACGCCTAACAGCAGCAAAATTTTCGTTTCCTGCGGCGCCAGCTCCGAGGCTTTTTCCAGATATTTTTTCGCCGCCTCGAATTTGTCGGTGCGAAACAGGCTTTCGGCAAGAAAGATTAATAAGGGAACGTTTTGCGGAGAAATCTGCGCGGCGCGTTCCAGCGTCCGAAAGCCTTGTTTTTCTTCGCCTTCGGTCAAAAATCTGATTCCTTCTTTGACGAGATGCGCGAAAAGGTCGGCGTTCGGCTGATCGTGATTGAGCAGAATATTTTTGAAAATCTGCTCGCGTCGTTTTTCCGGCGTTTCCTTGTCGTTTTCGCCTTCCATCCGCGCGCGCAACTTTTGCGTCAACGCTTCTTTTTCGGAGATTCCGAGCGTATTCAGCGATTCAATCAAAGTCTCCAGCAAAAAATGGTCGACCTGCGTCGTTTTCGCCTGCCGGAGCATTAAATCCAGCGCCATCGAAAGCCGCTCGGCGATTTGTCCCAGACGCAGTTCGAGCAGCGAGACGCGCTCCAGCAGATGGTCTTCGTAATAAGACGGCACGACGCTTTCTTCGTGCCGCACCGAAGCCGGAATAACGACCAGCATCAGACGCGTCCCGCAGCGCTGGCACACGATGTCGCCGGGCTGGTTTGCCGCGCGGCATTTCTGGCAATATTGAGAGATTTTTTCCACAATCAAAAGGCTAAAAGTGAAAAGGTGAAAAAGTGAAAAAGCAGCCTGGCAATTTTCCGAATCTTTTTCACCTTTTCACTTTCTTCACTTTAGTCTAAATCCAGCGGATTCCGAAATGGTTTGTCGGTTTCGTCGCCGGCGCGTTTCATCGCTTCTTTAAATTTTTCTTCCAGCAGGCGCTCGCGGTCTTTCATCGAGGACATTTCCTGCGCAAAAAGCTGTTCGCGAGTTTCTTTCTGCTTGTTCAGGTCGCTTTTTAAATCTTCAAACGAGCCGAGTTTTTTCGCCTTTTCCTCGTGCGCCAGAATCGCGCCGGTCTGCGCGTCAATCGTTAAATTCGTTTCGCAACACGGGCAAATCACCGTAAACTTTTCCATAGCAAACCGATTATAACTCAGTTTCCGCATTTGTTTGAAAGGCTTTCAATAGTTTTACGGTTTCGTCGGCGCTTTAATCGGAGGCGCGTTCGGAGTTTGAGACGCCCCGTTCGGTTTGCTGTCCTTCGTCTCTTCCGTTTTCGTTCCGGTCGCGGCTCCGGTATCGACATTTTGAACGGGTTTCGGCGGCTGCATTCCGGCGGCTTGCAGAATCTGTTCCGCCGAATCATTGATAAAGTTTTTGATTTTTTCCAGCGGTACTGGAACGACTTTTCCGTTTTTCAGATAAACCTTCAGTTGCACGTCCTTGCCGAAAGTCGTCTTTTCGACTTTGGCTAAAACTGGATGGCTTTTAAAAATTCTGGTTTCGACCGCGCCCTTTTCGTTCAATCTGCTTATCACTTCCGAATTATCCGCCGCCGGAATCCCCGCACTGGTCGGTTTTAATTGTTTCGGGTCGATACTGACCGCCTGCACATCGCTGTTCGCCGGCGGCGCGCCGCTTGTGTTTCCGGATCCCGGATACGGAATCATACCCGTGTTTGAAACAGATACGGTATTTGCCGTGCTCGAAGAATTGCCGTTCGCTGCCGAAGAGTTTGCGTTGCTGCCGTCGCCGGAAGCCACCGAACAGCCGCCGGGTAAAGTTAAAATAATTGCGATAATTGCGATTTTTAAGATGCCGTTCATTATTCTCTGCTCCTGAGTTTTCTTTCCCGATTGTCCTAAATTTAACTAAAAACAATGGCTTAAGTTTAACAGAGTCGAGGTAAATTTTTTAATCATAAATTAAAGGGTAAATATTTCATAAAAAATCTTGACTTTTAGCGGGCGGAGGCGTAATTTTTACTTGAAACTTTGATTACTTTCGTCCACAAATATGAGTAAACTCAGTCAAAAAGTTGAATTAACCGCCAATATTCTGATTATCGTCGTCGCCGTTTTGCTGGTCGGCGTAATCGCCCAAAAATATTTTTTCGGCTCTTCGACCAGTCCGCCGGCGCGCGTTCAGCCAACCATCGGCGCGAAAATGAATTTACCCGAAGTAAATTTATCGGCTCAACCGAAAACTTTGATTTTAGTTCTACAGAAAGGTTGTCGTTACTGCACGGAAAGCGCTGCTTTCTACAAGCGGCTACAGGAACACACACAAAACAAAAACATCAAACTGGTAGCGGTTTTACCCGGAAAAACTGAGGAAAGCTCGGCTTATCTCAGCGAGCTGGGCATTGCCGGAATGGAGGTGAAACAGTCGCCTCTGGATAATCTTCAAACCAGCGGAACGCCCACATTAATTTTAACCAACGATAAAGGTGAGGTGACAAATTTCTGGATTGGAAAGCTGCCCGCTGACAAAGAAGACGAAGTTATCAACCAACTAAACTCTTAAAGGAGGGTTAAAATGCTTAAAAACTCTAGAATACTGAAACGTTTAATCGTTTTGTCGGCGCTTGTGTTTTGTCTCGGATGGTTTTCATTTGTCGATACGGGCAATCGTCAGGTGGTTTTGGCGGCGCCCTGCTGTCAGGATTGTCCGGGTTTTGAAAATCCGGGCGAGGAAGTTCAATATTGCAGCGACCAGTGCGGCGGTGCGACTTCAGGAACCTGTTATACGCAGTGTATGAATTCGGTCTACAGTTGTTACCGTTGGTGCAGATATTGCTGAGGCGAAAGCTCCGGCAATTTTTATTTGCGGAAAGCTCTGCTCCGGCGGAGCTTTTTTATTTGGAAAAGTTTACCAATCTTTCCTTCACGCTCTGCCATTCCGAATCGAGAATACTGAAATAGACCGAATCGCGCAGCCGCCCCGTATCGGTAATTAGGTGCTGGCGAAAAATTCCTTCTTCTTTCGCGCCGAGCCGCAGGATAGCGTTGCGGGATTTTTCGTTTAAAGCGTCGGTTTTCAGTTCCACGCGAATACATTTCCAGGTTTCGAAAGCGTGTCCGAGCATTAAAAGCTTGACCTGCGTGTTGACGAAAGTTCGCTGCCAGGCGGGATTTATCCACGTCCAGCCGATTTCCGCGCGGCGGTTTTTCACGTCGATATTACCGAAACGCGTCGAGCCGGCGATTTTATTTTTGCTTTTGTCAATCGTCACAAACGGCAGCGAAACGCCGCTCGCTCTTTCCGCCAGCGCGGTTTCGATATAACCGCGCAAATCTTCGGCGTTTTTAATTTTTTGCGGGCTCCAGCGCCAGATTTCCTCGACCAGACCGACTTCGCAAAGCGCGGCGAGATGTTCGGATTCTAAAGGCTCCAGCCGCACCAAATCGTTTTCCAATATGACAGACTCGATTTTCATATTCAGCAGTTTATGCCGCAAAATTCAAAATGCAAAATTCAGGATTCCGCATTATGAATTTCGCATTCTAAACCCGAATCCTAAATTTTTCTTGAAACTTTCCGAAAAAACCTCTACACTTTTAGTTACACTTTGTTGTGAATCCAAACAAACTTTTCCGGAGTTAAAGAATATGAAGAAATTTTTTGTGCTTTTCACAATCGCACTCTGTCTTTCGTTTGCCTCGACCCGAGGTTTCGCTCAATTCAACACGCCGACGATTAACGGCTCGATTGCGCCGAACGAATACGGCGTTCACGCCGACGGGCAAAATCAAAAAAACACGAATTCCGCGCAAACCTGGTATATGACGTGGGACGAGACGAATCTATACGTCGCCGTAACCAACGCCAATCTCGCCGAAGGTGCGGTGATTGTGATTGACCGCAATCCGGTTTCGCCGCCGAACGGCGGAACCGACGCCGACGGCACTCTAAACGCGCTGAATTATGACAATACGGCAATCGGAATGCTGCCGTTTCGCGCCGATTTTCGCGCGTATTTCAAAGACGGCTACCGGGATTACAACACGGCGAACGGCGCCAACGGCTGGAATTTCGGCGCGTCCGGTTTCGGCACATACACTTCGGGCGCGGGCAATGTGCGCGAGCTGGCGATTCCGTGGTCAACGATTACGGGCGGCGGAAGACCTTCTTCATTTCTTTTTCTGGCTTATCTGAGTTCGAGCGGCGGCTACATTTACGGGCAGGTTCCGCAGGGCAACGCGGAAGGCACTTCGCCGGGAAATTACAATCGTTATTACGCCGTCGTCAATACGGAAAACGGCACGGCGACGAAACCTTTCTCGCTCGACCAGTCGGTCAGCACCAACGACATTCAATATCTCGGCTTAAAACACGACACTTTCGACGGCTATTACCGCTCGCCTTTCGGCGCGGCGACGACCAATTCGAGCGTCAATCTCAAATTCCGCACGGATTTATTAGATGTCAGCGGAGTTTTTCTGAAAGTTTACCGGTACAATCCGGCAAACGGCACGACCGACCCGCCGGTTGAATATCCGATGTCGTTTCTGGAAAACCGCACCGAAGGCTCGACGACTTACGACATTTACAGCATCAATTACACGACGCCCGCGACGCCTTCGATTATTTATTACAAATTCCGCGTCGCTGACGGCGCCTCGCAGGCTTTTTACAGCGACCAATACGGCGACGACCACGACAATCTCGGTCAGGGCGGCGACGGCGTAGCGTCAGACGGCGAACCTTTCCCCGCTTTCCAGATAACGGTTTATCCGGCGACTTTTACGACTCCGGCTTGGATTCACAACGCAGCGGTTTATCACATTTTCCCTGACCGTTTTCGCAACGGAGACATCACAAACGACTGGTGTCGCGCCGGAAACACAACCGGCTGCCCGTCGCTCTACGGCGCGCCGACGACCGATAACATCATCCACACCATCTGGAACGAAGCGATGGTTGACCCGCGCGCGACCGGAAACAACAACGCTTACGGCAGCCAGTTTTACGGCGGTGATTTGAAAGGCGTACAGGACAAGCTCGATTACATTAAAAATATGGGCTTCGACACGATTTATCTGAATCCGATTTTTAAAGGACGCTCGAATCATCGCTACGACACGGACGATTTTCTCGGCATCGCGCCCGAACTCGGCGGCGACGCAGCTTTCGCGTCCTTAGTCGCGGCGGCGGAAGCGCGCGGAATGAAAATTATTCTCGACGGCGTCTGGAATCATATGTCGCAGGACAGCGAATATTTTGATTATTACGGGCGCTCGCCCGTCGTCGGCGCGTGCGAAAGCACAAGCTCGCCGTATCGCTCGTGGTTCAATTTCTTCAACTCGGACGCGCCGTGCGATTTCACCGATTACGAAGGCTGGTTCGGCTTCGGCGGCTTGCCCGTTCTAAACGAAAACGACGCGGTCAAAGACTTTTTCTACCGCACGCCGACCACCAACGTCACGCAATATTGGTATGACCGCGGAGCAAACGGCTGGCGCTTCGACGTGGCGACCGACATCTCGCACCAATGGTGGAATGAATATCGCGGCTACGCCAAAACCTATAAGCCGGACGGCGTTTTAATCGGCGAAATTTTCCCCGACGCGAGTCAATACTTAGCGGGCGACCAGCTGGACGGCTCGATGAATTATCGTTTTCGCAAAAACGTTCTCGGCTTCGCGCGCGGCTTCGACTGGGAAGACAACGACAACAACGGCGGCAATAAAATCGTCGGCTTGACGCCTTCGCAGTTTAACCGCGCGATGCTGGCGATTCGTGAAGATTATCCCTTGCCGGCGCAGCGCTCGATGCTCAACCTGCTCGACTCGCACGACACGAACCGCGCGCTTTACACCTTGACCGTTTCCGGCGACAGCGGTTTGACGCAAGCCAAAGAACGCCTGAAGCTCGCGGCGATTTTCCAGTTCGCCTACATCGGCGCGCCGATGGTTTACTACGGCGACGAAGCCGGACTGAATTCGCCCTCGCTCGGCAACAGCGGCACCGGCTTGCCCGAAGACGACCCGTATAACCGCGCGCCGTATCCGTGGGCGGATGAGAGCGGCAATCAAAACATCTACGGTCCCGCCGACAACGGTTTAATCAACTTCTACACGACGCTCGGAACTTTCCGCCGCAATCATCCCGCTTTAAGAACCGGCTCGTTCGAAGCCCTTCTGCTGGGCGACATCACGCCGAGCACGACCGACAACAACACTTTCGCGTTTGCCCGCGCACAGGAAAGCGACAAAGTCATCGTCGTGATGAACAACGGCTCGACCGCCAACACGGCAACTATTCCGGCGGGCGCATATTTCCCCGACGGCACGATTTTGTCCGACTCATTAGGAAACAGTTCGCTAGCGGCGGGCAGAAACCTGCTGGCAAGTCACACCGTTTCGGGCGGCACAATCACGGTCACGATTCCCGCCCGAAGCGGCGCAGTTTTGACCGCTCTCGCGCCGACCGCCGCATCCGTTTCCGTCAGCGGAAAAGTTTTAACCGCCGACGGTCGCGCCATCTCCGGCGCGAGCGTTTCAATCACCGACAGTCGCGGCGAAAATCGCACCGCCGTCACCAGTTCTTTCGGTTATTATCAATTTGAAGGAATCCCGGCGGGCGAGGTCTATGTTTTCGGCGTCCGCCACAAACGTTATCAATTCCTCAATCAGGCAATCACCGTCAACGAGGATTTGAGCGACGTCAACATTAACGCGTTGCCGTAGAGATAAATTGAAACTAAAAATGCCGCGAACAGATTGAAATCTGTTCGCGGCTCTTTCTTCTCGAAAAACCTAATTTCGCTATCATTCAAAAGTTTTTTCCTCACGAAAATTCGCCGGAAACCAACTATAAACTTTCAAATAACGACTCATTCACTCAATAAACAAATTTATAAAATAAAAACGCATTTTCGTCAATAGAAATTTTTCCCATCGCAAATTATTTTTCCGTTTCCTATTTTCTGTTTTCCATTATTTCTCAACCAAACGCTCGCATTTATCAATCCAAGTTTGCAAATCTTGCACGTCAGGATGCTTTTCCGGTAAAAATCTCAAATAAATCTCACGTGCTCTGTAGTAATAATCTAATGCTTCCTGATATTTTTTTTCTTTAAAGGAGATTGTACCAAGCCACGAATAGTTTATAGCAATATTAGGATGATTTTCACCAAACTTTGCTAAATAAATTTTTAAGGATTTTTGCTGATACTCCTTCGCGAGTTTAAGATTTCCCGCGTTGAATTGAGCCGCTGCTAAATTATTATAACTTACCGCTATTGAAGGATGACTCTCCTCTAACAATTTTTCCTTAATTTGTAATGCTTTTTTGTGAAAAGGTACAGCTTCTTCGTATTTACCTTGTGATTCGTAAAGTGTTGCTAAATTATTATAGTTTTTTGCTGTAGATGAATGATTTTCTCCTAATCTGTTTTCATTAATTTCCAATGCTTTTTTGTATAACGACTCAGCTTCTATGTATCTACCTTGAGATTTATAAAGCAATGCTAAATTGTTATAGCTCCTTCCTAAGAAGTGTTTGTCAATATCTTTTACAGTTTCGCAAATATCTTTGCAGAGTTTGTAATATTTTTCAGCTTTTTTGTATTGTCCATAATGATAACCATGTTGAGCGTAATCATTGCATAATAATA
>DASVRL010000313.1:0-7705 GCA_036388635.1 Pyrinomonadaceae bacterium | reverse complement strand
TGCACTTTATTGCCCGAAATCCTTTTTCAAATTTCCCCGATGTGCTACGATTGCGGCATTGGAGGAAATTATGTATTGCAATCAAAAATATTCCGGCGCCGTCAAAGGTTTTCTGCTCGGCGTTCTTTTAGTGGTTTCGCTGTCGTTGGTCGGCTCAAATTGGAACAAATCTCAATCGCCGAAAAACACAGTCTCTTTCGACGAAGCCGTCACGCGTATTAAAGCGGACGATATTAAAGAAGTCAGAATCAAAAACTCGACGGCTGAGTTTTACAAAGACGAACAGCTCGTCTACTCGACCGATGTTGTTTCCGGCTCTATGCGGCAAGCTTTGCTCGAACAGATAAACTCAAATCGTTTGAGCGCCGGCTTCGCGCCCGAATCGTCCAGCCCGTTCGGCTACCTGATTCAAATTCTGTTCTGGTTGTTTTTCATCAGCCCGCCGGTCATCGTCGTTCTGCTGTTGATAATTATTAAGAAATTGGACGCCAACAGTTCCAACAGGTAAGGCGCAGGGCAATAGAAATCTTGTCCTTTTCCTTTCAATTACAGACTTTTCCCCGCGCGGCGGCGGCAGCGGAAAAATCAATGAGCATTTCGATTAGACAATTAACCGCGGACGATTGGCGCGAATTCTCTCAGGTTCGTCTGAAGGCTCTCCGAATCGACCCGCTCGTTTTCGGCTCCAACTACGAAAAAGAATCGCAGCTGACCGAAGCCGATTGGCGCAGCCGCCTGCAGGCAGACGATTCCGCCGTTTTTATGATTTTTGCGGATGAAACGCCAATTGGAATAACCGGCGTTTCCGTTTTTAGCGACGACCCGACTGGCAAAACCGCTCTTTTGTGGGGCTCGTGGCTCGAACCGGATTTTCGCGGCAAAGGCTTGTCGGAACTAATGTACAAAGCGCGCCTCGACTGGGCAAAAGCGCGCCCGACCGTCGAAAGAATAATCGTCTCGCACCGCGCCTCCAATCTCGCCTCCAAATACGCCAATCAAAAACACGGTTTCACATACACCCGCACGCACGAAAAACTCTGGTCGGACGGCGCGACCGAAGATGAAGTTTGCTACGAGCTGATGCTGTCTGAAAGGTGAGAATCAAAACACAGTTTAATTCTCGCTTTTGGCAATTTGCGCGACGATAAAGTGAATAAATTCGCGCGTCTCATCAAAAGTCGTTTCGTGGTCAACGTTTTGTTGACGACTATTCTTTCGCCACTCGAAAGCTCTTTCGATTAAGTTTGCGTATTCGGAAAATTTTTCTTTCGCCCATAAAGCGGCGCGTCTTTTTGAAACCTGCTCTCCAATTTCAACCGCATACAAAGCTCGGCAGATAGTCAAAATCAAATACGCCTGAAACGGTCGCGAATGCCTTGCCATCTCGATATTCTCCGCTCTTTCCGAAGCCTGTTCGCGCGAGTTTTCGATAAATTCCTGTTTGGAAATCGGCTCGATAATAGTTTTCGTTTCCGCTCCGAAAAGCGTAATGCTGTTTTCGCGCACAAAATACCAGTTCAAAAGCCAGTCGCGTCCCGCTTCGAGAAAATGAAACGCTTCGCCCGGACTGATATTGGCAATCGTCGATGTTTCGGTCTTAAACGTTTTCAAAGCATAGAGCGAAACATATTGAATCTCGATGCGGTCGCGCCAGAGCGGATTTTCACTAACTAATTCATGGTGCATTCTCTCCAGCGCCGCAAATTCGTTTCCGTCAATCAGTATCTCGGTCGCCGCCAGCAAATCAACATCGCTGATTTCATAATCAAAATCTCCCGCAACGACCGAGCCGTAAACATACAAACCGACGAGCCTTTTACCCAAAATCTCGCGCTGCCGCGCTAAAATTTTTTCGAGCAAAGCCATCACGTCAGCGTAAATTATGAAAGTTTTCATTTTGTTCATAATTTATAACAAGAATTGGCGACAAGTTTTGCCGAGAGTTCCGCCCGCCAAGCAAAATCGGGCGGGCAAGAATCGAACTTGCTAAACCAATGTACTCACGACGGCACTCGCCAAAATTTTATGATTTTTCTACATCTGATTTATTGTATGTGGCTAGAACGTCTTCTTTAGAAAGCAAGGGAATTTTGCTTACATTAATGTTTGATTTTTGTCCCATACTCATACCTGAGCCAACTAACCAAGGTTTTCGATGAAAATCCTCATCATTGGGAAGAATAAATTCCAGCATCTCTTTATTACCATTTATCATTTTCAGAAAAACTAAAATATTTTTTATTGATACTGAAATTAATATTAATGCGTGATAATAATTTTCAGGATTCCAATTTCTTGATTGAGTATGAATAATATAATTTGGAGTCTTTTCTATTTTTTCAGAAACAAAAAAAGTCGTTCCGAATTTGCTATAGGCAACAGTTTCCATTTTCTCTATGGGGGTAATTTCTCCAAGTTTTTCTTGAGGAGGTCCCATCATCAAATGAAATCCGCCCATATGAACTCGTAGTCCGTGTTTTATACTATTGTATTCATCGGTAAAGCTTTTATCTAAAAAATCTTGTGCAAATTGTTCCCAAAGGCGTGCAAATCCTTCTAGTTTTAGAGAAATACTTTCCTCTTGGGTTTTATCAAGCCCTTGAAAAATAATATCTACGAGGGAATCCCAACCTCTAATTTCTTTAGGAAAATTATGTAGAATTTCTTCATAGTCCCTGAATCTTTTAACTACGTCAAATAAATCCTCATTAGTGTATTTCAAGAGCCAGCCGATTACGCAATGCGGAGCTTGAATACTTGCAAATAAGAATGAAAACAAAACCTCCAACGCTTGTGAATAAGCAATTCGCATCGTAACCGCAGCATATTGACGAGTTTTCTCATCAATTCTTTCTAAGTCTTCGTTTTTCAAGATAGCGAAATTAACCCTTGCTACATACTCAAAATAGTTAGGGTCAATTTGATTTATAAACCTTCTATTAGCATCAGGCATATCAATATCCCAAAAACAATAAGGCTTTTTGTTAATTACAAACGGAGCATAAATTTCTTCTGGCGGTATTTCCTTTTTCATATAAATTCTCTCTGAAGATTTTAATTCTATTAACTTTTAGCATTACATCTTAACTACAGATGAACACAATTTCTTATTATGTGTTCATCTGTAGTTGATTTTACAACTCAACCTTTTCAATCACGCCAACCCAATGTCCGGCGTCCAGTGTGCCGCCTGCGAATTCCGAGATGAGTGTAAACACCTGGTCTGAGAATCCGCCGACGTTCAGGATGTCGGCGCGTTCCTGGGCTTGCGTGTGGGCGTAAGGCTGAATGTCGATGCAGACGAGTTTGGCGTTCGCGTTGCGAGATTTGAACGCGTTCCATTGAATCATCGTCTGCGTTCCTCTGTTCGACCCGCGGCTTGTATCGACCCACGATTCGTTGTCCGAAACGTAGATTACGACGTCGCCCGCGGCTCGTTTGGCGTTCAGCGAGACGAGCGGCGCGGAGCAGTTGGTTCCGCCCGCGGGCAGTTTCGCCAGCTTCTGCGCGTTGGTCATCACCGAATCGCGCGGGTTCAAATCAGCCGGCACGATGTGGTCGCTGAACGGGATGACTTCCGCCGTCGGGTTTTTGCGAAGGATTGCCGCCGCGACCAGCGCCGCCACGTCGATGCAGCGCACCGTCGATGTCGCGCCTTTGCGGTAGCCGGTCACCGCCGAGTGCATCGAGCCTGAAATGTCGGGGAAAACGTAAACTTTCCCTTTGATTTCCGGCACGTTTTCGGTGGCGATTTCCATCGCGTCCTGCAACGCTTCGGTGATTGCACGCGGGATTTCGCGATTTTGCGAAGCCGCCGTGAACGCCACCAGCAGTTGGTATGGAAACACCCGCGCGCGTCGAACGCTCTCGCGGTCGCGCAGGCGATTGGCAATCATTTCAACCATTTCCGCGTCATTGAAAACTCCGTGACGCTGGAAAGTGTTGAGATTCATACGCGTCATCTGCCATCCCGCATTGCGCGCGATTTGCGTCCATTCTTTGGTGCTGATCGGCAGCGCCGTCAGCATCTGGAAAGGAACGTCCGGCACTTCCAGCGCGTCGCCGTTTTTGAAACGCTCGAAGGCTTTGACGATTTCCGGCAGCTTATCGGCGTCGATGTCGCGCCCGATAAAGTAGCCGTATAGCGCTTCTTTTTCGGCGTCCGAAGGCTTCGGGTGAACCATTTTCAGAACGTCGGCAAACGAAGGCTGCGCGCCGATCGATTGTTTGAAAATCTGTTCGGCTTTGCGCGTCTCAAACCATTCGCGCACGAGGCGTTTCGGCAAGGAACCGAGCGATTTTCTGCCCGTCGCGCCCGAACGCATAATCTGCACGAAATTGCGCAGCATTTTTCCGTTGTCGATGACGCGCGGAAAGACTTTTTCCAAAAGAGCTTTGTCTTTGGACGCCAGAACCGCCACCAGCAGCGCGGGCATATCTTTCATAAAGCCTTTTTCGCGGGCAAAGACGGCGGTTTTCGCCACAAATTCGGCGTCCGTTTCATTTGCCAGCGCGAGAACTTTTTCGAGTTGTTCGGCGGCGTCGGCGTAAAAAGTGTGGTTGAAGCAGCCGGTCGCCGCGTATTGCGCCAGAGCGTGTTTCGGCGAGAGCTTGTAAGCCAGTCCGCCGGCTTCGTTAACGGTGTCGGCTTTTGGCGTGAACAAGCCTTTGACCGTTTGAAATAGATTTTTGTTTGCCATAATTTCCTCCTGTATGAAAATTACGAATTTCAAATTACGAATTACGAATCGAAGAAAGATTTACGCCGTTCGTAATGCGTAATTTGAAATTCGTCTTTGAATGAATGAATCGGGTGACAAAATCGAAAAGACTTTTGCGCGTGAACAGCTTAGGAACACCGGAGTTATCAGGCTCCGCGAGGCGCGAGCGTGGTTTTTAGCCACTGGTGGATGTAGTCCGTTTCAGCATTCACCCGAAAATTTAAACGGCGACAAGCTTTGGAAAGACATCGGCGACCGAAGTTTCTTGCGAAACCGCCAAAGCGGATTGCTTTTGTTTTGGTGGTCGTGATGTAGTTTTTCCGGCATTCGCCGTTTCGGATTAGAAAAGCGACGACAAGAATTCGAGAAACTCTTTTACTGCCGCGTTTACCGTTTCGCCACGTTTCAAATCGAATTGAAACGGCAGGATTCGAACCTGCAAAGTCCGTTACAGACCGCAGTTGCCTATGTAGTTCCTCGGGCATTCGTCACTTGTTTTTGAAAATTTTCGGCAGCGACAAGATTTTGCTGAAACTTTACCGCTCTACCAATTTGAGCTACGCCTCCATAAATAAAGCGGAGGCGACAAGAATTGAACTTGCAACATGTAGTTCCAAACGGCATTCGCTGCCAAAATATGAAAATCTGAATATGAAAACCCAAGCAGCGACAAGGTTTTGGCTGAAACTTTACCGCTCTGCCGTTGAGCTACGTTTTGCTGGAGCAAAACGGCAGGATTCGAACCTGCAACCTGTAGATTATGAGTCTATGTAGTTCCAGCCGCATTCGCTGCTAAAATTAATGCGACGACAAAATCGAAAAGACGTTTTTCGTGCTCTACTCCTGAGCTACGTCCCGACAGAAAAATTCGGAACGGTCGGATTTGCACCGACGACCTCGTCGTTATCAGCGATGTAGTCCTTCCAGCATTCGTCGCAAATCAATAAAAAATCGAAAGCTTTAAAATAAAATTGTCGTTCGACGCCGGTTTGAGTTATAAATTAGTAAATCGAAACAAGGAGAAAAAATTTATGTGTCTCGACGGCGACGACTGCAACAACGAAAAGGGAACTGACCGGCGAGCTTTTCTGACCGGCGCGGCGGCATTCGTCGGTCTTGCCGCGCTCGAAGCCGGAGCGCAAACTCTGCCGACCAAAGAGCAAATCGTCACCAGAGTGCTCGGCGATTCGGAAATCCAGCACGGAAAAGTCGTCTTTAAACACGGCGGCACGGAAACGATTGACGGTTATCTGGCGCGCCCGAAAGCCAACGGCGTTTACCCGGCGGTGATTGTCATTGCCGGAAACGTAATTACCGAAGAATATATTCCGAACACGTGCGCGGCGCTCGCGGTCGCCGGTTACGTCGGGCTTGCGCCGAACATTTTTCACACGCTGCCCGACAGCGCGAAAACTGTCGAGGAGCGCCGCGCGGCGATGGTCGCGCACACCGACGCCGACGCTTTGCAGGATATTCAGGCGGGCATCGATTACCTGCGCACGCAGGCGTTTGTGAAAACGAGCGGCATCGGCGTCGTCGGGTTTTGCTACGGCGGAAAACTGGCGATGATGCTCGGCGCGCGCTCGCGCGAAGTCGAGGCAATCGTTCCTTTTCATCCCGGTCCGACGACCGCCGCCGAAATCGCGCGTGTCAAATCTCCCGTCCAGATTCACAGCGGAACGGCTGACCGGCACGTTCCGGTCGCCGCAGTTCGCGAAATCGAAAAAACGCTCAAATCGCAGGGCGCGCCCGTAGAGGTTTTCCTGTATGAAGGCGCCGACCACGGATTTCTGGCTTACACGCGACCTTACTATAAACCGGACGCGGCGAAATCAGCCTGGTCGCGCGCCGTGAAATTTCTGCAAAGTCACATTAAATAATCGCGACTTTCAAACGGAAAAATCGGGCTAATTCGCGGAGGAAAGAATCGAACTTTCGTCGGACGATTATCGATCGTCTGCTTTTCCATTAAGCTACACCGCGAAATAAAGGCTGAGGGCTGAAGGCGAAAGATTAAGGCAAGACGATTTTCTTTTACTTTCGCCTTCAGCCTTTCGCCTTTAAAAAATCAGTCGGGTGGGATTCGAACCCACGATTCACGGATTAAAAGTCCGTTGCCTTAGACCAGACTTGGCTACCGACCGGAAAGAAAGGAGAAAGGCTGTAGCGGTAAAGGCGAAAATTTAGCCTTTCGCCTCCAGCCTTTCTCCTTTGGATTGGCTGACAGGGCGGGACTCGAACCCGCGACATCCGCTTTAACAGAGCGGCGTTCTTACCAACTGAACTACCTGTCAAAAAAAACAGAAAATTTTAAGTCAAACACCAATCGCCAATCGAAAATTGCGGCGGCGATGGCGGTAGGCAAACGCGGCGGGAAAATCGCTTTAGCGGACAAAAGACAAATGTGTTTGTTGCAAACAAAAGAAGGGAATTTCAGCATTCTTTTGTCCTGGCAAACTTTCTCGCCCGCGTTTGTTTAGGTAAGACTTTTAAAAAAATTGATTGCGGAGACAGGATTCGAACCTGTGATGGACGGTTTATGAGACCGTTGCTTTTGCCGACTAAGCTACTCCGCCGCCTCGAAAGGCTAAAGGCTGTAGGCGAAAGGCGAAAGAAAGAAAAATTACTTTTCCTTAGTTTTTATCCTTTACCCTTTACCCTTTAAAAATTTGGAGGCTATCGTGGGACTCGAACCCACAACCGACTGCTTACAAGGCAGTTGCTCTTTTTACCATTTGAGCTAGATAGCCGCGTTCGTTGATTGATAGCCGATGAAGGACTCGAACCTTCGCGTATCTGTTTGTAAGACAGAAGCTCTGCCGCTGAGCTAATCGGCTTCGAAAGGATAAAGGCTGAAGGCAAAAGGATAAAGTAAAGGAAAATTCTCTTTCCTTAATCTTTCTCCCTTATCCTTTCGCCTTGACCCTTTGATTTGGTGGACGGTGTTGGTATCGCGCCAACGTCTCGACGTTTTCAGCGTCGCG
>DASVRL010000312.1:0-3028 GCA_036388635.1 Pyrinomonadaceae bacterium | reverse complement strand
TTTATTTAATTCTCCCTGAATAAAAGTATCAAGCAGCGCATCAAGATGCTCTTTTGTAGTCAGCCCGACTTCAAAAAACTTTTTCGCCTGCGGATTCGAGTCCGTCGAACTTTGAGCAAATGCCGCGGCGCTCGCCAGAACCAGAATCAAAAACAAAACCCGAAACATAGCCGAAACTCCAAAATCTTTTACCGGATTCACGTTAAATCCAGTTCAAATCCCTGTAAAATGTTTTCGCCCGAAACCTTTAACAGACATTTTCTTGATTCTCTGGAAACATTTTAACCTATCTATTCGACGAACGGTAAGTCTTTCACCCGCGCCGCTGAATCATTTACTTTCAACTCGGTTCCTTCCGCCAGATAATCGTAGCGGACGTACGCCAGAGCGATTGTTTTTTCGAGTTTCGGCGAAAACGTCGCGGAGGTAATTCTTCCCGCGTTTTTGTCTTCGAGCGATTTTATTTCATCGCCCGGATTCGGCGCGGCGTTCTCCGCTTCAAAAATCAATCCGGTCAGTTTTTTGGCGACGTGACCGCGAAAATGAATCCGCGCGATGATTTCCTGCCCGATGTAGCAGCCTTTTGTAAAGCTGACCGCTTCGTCCAGACCCGTCTCCAGCACGACGGTCGTTTCGTCCATATCGACGCCGTAGAGCGGCGTGCCGTTTTCGATGCGCAAAACTTCCTGAAGCTGGTCGGAAATCTCGACCGCCGAGGCTTTCAGCAATTCGTTTCTGAAATTTTCCGCCGCCGCTTTCGGCACGAAAAAGTCTTTGCCCGATTTGGACTCAAAAACGATTGAATCCGGATTCGAAATCTGAAATCCGGAATTCGAAATTTCAAAATACCTGTAATTCTCCGACCAATCTTCGACGAAAAAATCGCCGGCAAAAGTAAAGCGATAAAGATTTTGAAAAACCTGCGCGTGCGTCGCGTCGGCGGTTTCAAACAAAAATTTATCGCCCTGGCGCCGGACGCGGACGAAAGCCAGCAGTCGTCCCTGCGCGTTCGGAAAAGCGGCGGACATCTGCGCGCCGTCTTCGAGTTTGGCGACATCATTCGTAATCAAGCCGTTCAGAAACTGGACGGCTTCTTTGCCCGAAACTGCGATCAATCCGCGCCGCGCCTCGCGAAATCCGATTCCGCCTTCGCGGATCGTTCGATAATCTCCCAAAAAATCCCTGCTCATTATATTTTGTCCGTTCAAAATCGCTTTCCGAAACTCCATTAGCTGTATTCGATGCCTGCACAAAGAATCAATTTAATACAAACAATATTCGGGTTCGATTTTAACATAGCTCCGAGCCAAAATATTTTTCAGTTTTTCTTTTGAATAAATAAACCGCTTATAAATTTAAAATTTTTTTATTAACCGGCGTTTCTTTAAAAGTGGAACGCCGCTTGCTGAAAGCCCGATAGTTTTTCAACTCAGTGCGAACAAAAGAGACGTTCTTTGTTCGGAGAAAAAAACCGGTCGTTAAAAACGAAAACGGCTTACAGCACACGCCGCCGAAAAGCAAATTTTCGGCGGTTAATCAAAAGGGGTTTGCCGATAAATTCGGCATTATATACAAGGAGGTATTATGACACATACAGTTATAGGTTTGTTCGACAATAAAAACGAAGCCCGCGTGGCGATGGAAGAACTGGTCGAGCAGGGTTTTATTCGGGAAAATATCGACGTTTCCGATAGAAAATACGATGAGTCGGCGACGAGCAGCACGACGACCGACACGACGTCTAACACGGGCGTCGGCGACAGCATCGGCAATTTTTTCAGCTCGCTTTTCGGCGACGACCAGACGACCGCGCAAAATTACACGACGCTCGCGCAGGAAGCCGACGCGATATTAACCGTTCAGGTCGATTCGGCGGACAGAGCCGCAGCGGCAGCCGAAATTCTCGACCGCCACGGCGCCATCGACGTTGACGAGCGCTCGTCGCAATATCAACAAAATTTCGCGCAAACATCTGGCACGACGCAGAATACGATGACCGACACGACGCAGAACACGGCGACCACGACCGAAGGCGAAATGTCGATTCCGGTTATCGAGGAAGAATTGCAGGTCGGAAAACGCCAGGTCGAACGCGGCGGAGCGCGCATTCGCAGCCGCATCGTCGAAAAACCGGTCGAAGCAAATCTGAGATTGCGCGAAGAACACATCGTCGTTAATCGTCATCCGGTAAATCGCGCCGTCACCGACGCCGATTTGCAACATGTACAGGAAGGCGATATCGAATTGACCGAACGCGCCGAAGAAGCCGTCGTTTCCAAACAGGCGCGCGTCGTCGAAGAAGTTTCGGTCGGCAAACAGGTCGGAGAACGCGAAGAAACTATCCGCGACACGGTGCGCCGCACGGATGTCGACGTCGAAGAAACCGGCGGCAACATCACGCAGGAAACCGACATCGACGACAATATCAATACCCGCCGGGCAACCAGCTAAAATTCAGCGAATGAATTTGCGAAAAGGCGAATCTTTAAACGGATTCGCCTTTTTTGCTTGTCGGGCGACAAAAACTAAAACGCCGGACGCGCCGTTTTGTAAAAGCAATTCGGTAAGTTTCTTCGTTAATCGTTTATCGAGCGCTCAGCCAAAAAACCTTGACTCTTCGGCGAACTAAGTCGGATAATCATTTTTACCGGCAACGCTTGTTTTTCCGTAAATTCGATAATTTACGGCTCCATTCACAATTAACTAAAACCGCTGATCCTGAGGATTGGCTCACAACTTAAGGAGAAAAAATGACGAAGAAATTATGTCAACGTTTTATAGTTCTTTTCGGGCTGATATTTTTGCTGGCTTGTTCGGTTCTGGTCTTACCGGATTCGCAAGCCGCCGCGAAGCTCGATGAGTGCGAAGACTGTTACGCCAAATGCAATGCCGATTATGCGGAATGTATTAACATGGGCATTGAAAGACCGTGGAAATGCAGCCAATACCGGATGAATTGCTTTAATTTCTGCAACGCGGAATATTGCAATCCGTAATAAAGATTATTGACGGAAAACATTAAGGCTGG
>DASVRL010000311.1:0-2032 GCA_036388635.1 Pyrinomonadaceae bacterium | reverse complement strand
CGCTGGGTTTCTCCAATCGCTTATTCCATCGAATTGGTGATTCGGTCGGCGTAAAGAATCGCTTTGCCGCCCGCGTTGCGCGCCGCGCGTCCCATCGTCTGAATCAACGAGCGCTCGCTGCGGAGAAAACCTTCCTTGTCGGCGTCGAGAATCGCGACGAGCGAGACTTCCGGCAAATCCAAACCTTCGCGCAGAAGATTGATGCCGACCAGAACGTCGAATTCGCCGCGCCGCAAATCTCTTAAAATCCTGATGCGTTCGAGCGTTTCGATGTCCGAATGCAGATAATTTACCTTGACGCCGACTTCCAGAAAATACTCGGTCAGGCTTTCCGACATTTTTTTCGTCAGCGTCGTGACCAGAACTCGCTCGTTGCGCTCGGCGCGGGCGCGGACTTCGCCGAGCAAATCGTCAATCTGTCCTTTGACGGGGCGAACTTCGACAATCGGGTCTAAAAGTCCGGTCGGGCGAATAATCTGCTCGATGACTTCGCCGCCCGATTTCGTCAATTCATAAGGTCCGGGCGTCGCGGAAACGTAAATCGTCTGCCCGACGCGCGACTCGAATTCCTCGAAATTCAGAGGGCGATTGTCCATCGCCGACGGCAGGCGAAAACCGTATTCGACCAGCGTGCCTTTTCTGGAGCGGTCGCCTTTGTACATCGCGCCGAGCTGCGGAATCGTCTGGTGCGATTCGTCGATCACCATCAGCGCGTCTTCGTGCAGATAATCAAGCAGAGTCGGCGGCGGCGCGCCCGGCGGCTTGCCGGTCAAATGCCGCGAATAATTTTCGATGCCGCGACAAAATCCCATCTCCTTAATCATTTCGAGGTCGTACATGGTGCGCTGGTGCAGGCGCTGCGCCTCGACCAGTTTTCCCTGTTTGATTAATTCTTCTTCCCACCAGACAAGCTCGTCCTTGATGGTTTGAATGGCGCGCTTGACGGTCGGCTTCGACATCACGTAGTGCGATTTCGGATAAATCGGCAAACGCGATTCGTGTTTATGCAGAACCTCGCCGAGCAGCGGGTCGATCGTGTAAAGCGCGTCAATCTCGTCGCCCCAGAACTCGATGCGATACGCTTTCTCCTGGTAACTCGGGTAAACTTCGACGACGTCGCCGCGCACGCGGAAAGAGCCTCTATCGAATTCGATTTCGCTGCGCTCGTATTGCAGCTCGACGAGTTTTTTCAAAAGCTCTTCGCGTTTCAGCTGCTGTCCCGGCTCCAGAAACATAATCATCCCGAAATATGCGTCCGGGTCGCCGAGACCGTAAATGCACGACACGGAAGCGACGACAATCACGTCGCGGCGTTCGAACAAGGCGCGCGTCGCGCTCAGCCGCAGGCGGTCGATTTCGTCGTTAATCGTCGCTTCCTTTTCGATGTAAATGTCCGACGCCGGAACGTAAGCTTCCGGCTGGTAATAATCGTAATAGGAAACGAAATATTCGACGGCGTTTTCGGGAAAGAAGGTTTTGAATTCCTGGTAAAGCTGCGCGGCGAGCGTTTTATTGTGCGCCAGTACGAGCGTCGGGCGCTGCACCTTCTGAATCACGTTGGCAATCGTGAAAGTCTTTCCGCTGCCGGTAATGCCGAGCAGAACCTGGTCTTTCACGCCGTCGCTTAAACCGTTGACGATTTGCTTGATGGCTTCGGGCTGGTCGCCCTTCGGCTGATTTTCCGAGATTAATTTGAACTGCATAGTAACAAAAACGCGCTTACAAAGTATCTTTCCATTTTACTTCGTAACGCGCGTGTTTGTCACTTCCGTGAAATAATGTTTCTACGCTGTAACAAGCCCGATTGCCTCGATTGTCTCGTCAACCGCCTTTCTTAAATCCGCCGACAGATATTTCTGCTCCAGCAAAGCGTAAAGCTCGTTTAAAACGCTCTGGTCATCGGTGATTCTAATGACGTGCAGAATCGCCTGCTGGAGTTCCGGGTCTTTGCTGGTTTTTAATTTCTCGAAAATCAAATCGGTTTCGCCCGCTGTAATGAGCAAAGCCACCAGCGCCACGGCTTCATACGCGT
>DASVRL010000310.1:0-3196 GCA_036388635.1 Pyrinomonadaceae bacterium | reverse complement strand
TAATTTAAAACCAAGACCTTAGAAGGTTTTTTTTGATCCGAAGCATTCCGTCTGATCCGGTTAAATTACCCGCGTTTACATGTGTCCGTCTATGGTTAAATTTTCTCTCTTTCGGGTCAGGGGGCTTGAAAATTTCTATATTTGCTCGTTTAACGGGTGAGAAAAAGCGGGAAATTTTGTAAAATTATCGGTTTGCGGTTATATTTAACCAAAACGGGAATGCAACGAAAAGTTTCCTAAACGGCGTCAAAGCCGATTGATAAATCCCGTGGCGTCCACAAAACTCTATCAGAAAATTAAATATATAAGGTGTCTATGATTCAACGCAGATTTTTACCCGCGTTTGCGGTGCTTTTGCTCGTCCTCGCTTTTTCGAATATTAACGTCGCGGCAAAAGACGAATGGCTCGCGGTGCGCTCAAAAAATTTCTATCTCATCGGCAATGCCAGCGACAAGGACATTCGCAAAGTCGCCACGCGGCTCGAACAATTTCGCGAGGTTTTTCGCCAAATCCTCAGCAAAATAAATTTTAATTCGCCGGTGCCGACGACCGTTATCGTCTTTAAGGACGACAAGGCTTACAATCCGTTTAAGCCGGTCAGAGCGACCGGCAAGATCAACAAAAACATCGCCGGATATTTTATGCCCGGCAGCGACGGAAACTATATCACGCTCGCCGTCCAGAGCGATATGAGCGAGGTTTACGGCACGATTTTCCACGAATACACGCATTTTCTGGTTAACAACAATATCGGAAAATCGACGGTTCCGCCGTGGTTTAACGAAGGCTTGGCGGAATATTACCAGACTTTCAAAATCGAAGACGACCAGAAAGCGACGCTCGGCAGTCTGCAAAACGGACATCTGTATTCGCTTCAGCAAAACAAGCTGATTCCGTTCGATACGTTTTTCAATATCGACAACTACTCGCTGCACCAGCAGGGCGACCACGGGACGAATATGTTTTACGCCCAGTCGTGGGCTTTGATGCATTATCTGATACACGGCAACGGCGGCGCGCGCAGCAAGCAGATGTATAAATTTCTCGATCTGGTGATGAACGGCAAAGCGGCGCGCGAAGCTTTTTCCGAAGCCTTCCAGACCGATTACGCGGCGATGGAAAAAGAGTTGACTAAATACGTCGAGAAAAGCAGCTATAACATCACCGGAGTCGTTTTCAAAAACAAATTGACGTTTGACACCGAAATGCGCACCGCGCCTTTGACGGAAGCTCAGGGGCAGGCGTATCTGGGCGATTTGCTTTATCATATGAATCGGCTGGGCGAAGCCGAAACGCTTTTGCAGCAGTCCTTAACGCTCAATCCGGATTCGAGCCTGGCGCAAACGTCGCTCGGGCTGGTAAAAATGCGGCAGAAAAATTTTGACGAAGCCAAAAAATATCTGGAAAAAGCGGTCGCCAGCGATTCGAACAATTATCTGGCGCACTACAGCTACGCCTACGTCCTCAGCCGCGAGGCGATGAACGGCGGCGATTTTGTAAGCTCGATGGAGCAGGGAAGCGCCGATAAAATGCGGCAGTCATTGAAGAAAGCGATTGCGCTGAATCCGGACTTTGCCGGCTCCTACGACCTTTTCGCCTTTATCAGCGTCGTCCGCAACGAAAATCTCGACGAAGCCGTGCAGTATATGAAAAAAGCGCTGCAAATGGCGCCCGGCAATCAGCAATATATGATTCGCGCCGCCGAGCTTCTGATGCGGAAAAAAGAATTTGCCGAAGCCAAATTGATTGCGCAGAGAGTTCTGGAAACCGCCGACGACCAGAATTTAAAAAGCTATGCCCAGAGCGTTTTGTCCAGAATAAGCTCTTATGAAAGACGGCTCGAAGAGATAAAAAAATATAATGAAAGCGGCGGCGGCATCATCGGCACGACGACGCGGACGATGATTGACGACAAGCCGATGAGCGAGGAAGAAATCGCCAAAACCCGCGCCGAAATGGAACTGAAATCGCTGAATAATATTTTGCGAAAGCCGAAAGAAGACGAAAAAAGAGTGCTGGGCTATTTGACGAAAATCGACTGTTCGGCAAAAGGAATGACTTACACCGTAAAAGTCGACGGGCAATTGATGAAATTCACCAGCGCGTCGTTTGATACGGTCGATATGATAACGATCAACGTCAATCTCGAAGACGGTCAGGTCAACTGCGGCGCTCTGAAAAAGGAAACTTTCGCTCTCGTCACCTATCGCGCGGGCAAAGATGCCAAAACAACGGGCGAAGTAGTCGCCTTCGAATTCGTCCCCGAAGCATTTAAACTGTTGAATTAAGTTATTTAATTCCGGTTTTTCCGAATTGAATTTCGCTCGAAGGGCGCGTGTCGGCATCCAGCACGCGCTCTATATATTTTAAAGCCTTTTCCTTTTCCTCCGCCTCGGTCGCCGCCACGCAGTCGCGCGGCACAAAAATTCTAAAATCGCGCAGGTAAGCGTCGTTCGCCGTAAACAAAACACAAATATCGGCGGTCAAACCGGTCAAAATCAAGGTTTTCACGTTCAAATATTCGAGCAGTAAATCCAGCGTCGTCGAATAAAAACCCGAATGCTTCGGCTTGAGCACAAAATAATCTTTCGCTTTCGGCTTCAACCGATTGGCGACCGCGTGACCTTTCGACGTTTTCGCCGAAGCGTGTTTCAGCAGTTTTTTGAAATCCGACTGCCATTTCCCGAAATTGTCGTTGATATAAATCACCGGAATTTTCGCTTTGTCGGCTTTGCGGCGCAAGCGCACGATGTTTTCGACAATCGGCTTGGTATTTTCCAGTAATTTATCGCCGTCGGGAAAACCAAAATCAGAGATAACGTCGATAATCAGCAAGGCAATCGGAGAGTTTTCCGGTGCGTTTCCGTGCAAATCATTATTCTTCGTCGGCATATCAATATTTCAACAAAAGAGCACGAAAAAAGGCAAGCCGATTTATCGTTCCGGAAATGAGATGAATCAAAAAACGTGGTTTTTTACAGTTTTAAGCCTAATTTCAGACCGCTTTTGTTTGTAAAAAGCGGTCTGAAATTAGGCTTAAAACACTTGATAAATTTTAATGTTAAAAAGGTCGGAACATAATCTTTTTACCCGCCGTCTCTTCGAGCAGACAATAACCGACCACTGTCCCGTAATATTTAAAATCATCAAAAAGAAACGGAAAACTATCTTTCTGCGACGAATCATTCAAATAAA
>DASVRL010000309.1:0-1839 GCA_036388635.1 Pyrinomonadaceae bacterium | reverse complement strand
GCATAACGTCCAGTTTTGACGCCGTTGAATTAAATTTTGCCAGCGTGTCGCGGGCGTCGTTATAGAGCTGCTCGTCTTTCAGGAATTTTCCGGCTGTTCCTTTGCCTTCGTTTAAATCGCGGGCAATCGTCTCGAAGCTGTCGGCGACCTGGGTCAGGCGATTGACCGAGGCGCGGACTTCCAGAATCGTGGCGCGGGTATCGTTATAAAGCTCGTCGTCGGATAAAAATTTTCCGGCAGAGCCGCGCCCGGCGCGTAAATCGCGGGCGATGGCTTCGAGCTGCGCGGTCGTGCGGTTCAGACTGTTGTAAAGCTCCGGGTCATTTAAAAGCTTTCCGGCGCTGCCTTCGCCGCGATTGACGCGGTCGATCGTATTTTGCAGTTTGAGCATCGTCGCGCGGGTTTCGCCGACGGTCGAGTCGAGATTATTGTAAAGCGCTTCGTCGTTGATGATGCGTCCCAGAGTGCCTTCGCCGCGATTGGCTTTGTTCAGGATTTCGTTGGTCGGGACGGCGAGCTTGTTGATTTGAGTCAGAAGCTCGTTGCCGGTCTGCGTCAGTTGATTGATGGAAATCGAGGTGCTGGAATCGAGCACGTGGTTTTCCTCGACCGCTCCGCCGCGCGCCGAACCGGGCGTGATATTAATCATTTTATCGTTTGCCAGAACGGACGTGGCAATCAGCTGCGCGGTCGAATCGGTGCGGATGCGTTCGGTGACGGGTCTGCCGTCGAGTGTTTCGGAAACGCTCATAATCGCTTCGATGCGTGCCGTGTCTTCGCTGTCGGGCGGCAAAAAGCGAACCTGCTCGACCTGCCCGATGTGAACGCCGGCAAGCTGAACTTCCGCGCCTTCGCGCAAGCCGTCGGCGCTGGCAAAATGCGCCTTTAAGCGCATTCTTTTCTCGAACGGATTAAATTCGCCCGAAGAATTGATAATCAAAAATGCGAGCAGCGCCAGCCCGATAAGGACGAAAATCCCGACGCGCAGCTGGCTGAGTCCGATGTTTCTGGTAGTTGGCGGCATAATTTTGAAAATGCAATTGCAAAATGCAAAACGAAAAATGCGAAATGATTATTGGTTGTTTTTCGCAGTTTTGCTCGGTGTTGTCAAGAGCTTTTGCAATTCCTGACAATCGGCTAACACCGATTCAGCCTGTTTTTCGTCAAAAAAATTCGCGGTCTTTTAATAAATTTATCCAGCATTCGGTCTCCAAAGATTCCATCTGCGCGACCGCCGGCTTATGAACAAAATCCATTTTCGACCCGGCGCGATTTCCTTAAAAACATTCGCCAATCGAAGTTCGCGAACGTAAACACCCGTTTCGATAAAACAAAATCTTTCTTATCACCCATTAGATGCTTATAAAGCTTAACAGTAGGCAAAGCAAATTTATAAGTTTTAACTTGTAAAATATTCTCGCCCGTTTTGCCCTCTGCGTTTCGCATTAATCACTTTCCTCGCAAAAATTTGCGGACATACGCGTCGTCGCTGGTGCGCAGCTCCTCGTCTTTGCCGCTGAAAATTATCTTGCCTTCACGAAACATTATAACTTCCGTATTTAAAAGACAAAGCGTGTCGCCTTCTTCCTGAAAAACGACTTCGCCCGATTCGTTGACGGTCGCGTATTCGGTGCAGAGATATTCGAGATTCTGCATTTCGTGCGTGACGAAAATCGAAGAAACGTCTTCCAAATCGCGCAGTTTTATCGCCAGCTCGCAAATCGTGCGCGCCGTCGGCGGGTCGAGCCCGGCGGTCGGCTCGTCAAATAAAATAATTTTCGGGTCGCCGACCAGCGCGCGCGCGATGCCGACTCGCCGCCGCATTCCGCCCGAAAGCTC
>DASVRL010000308.1:0-3696 GCA_036388635.1 Pyrinomonadaceae bacterium | reverse complement strand
ACCAAGCCAGAACGATTCGTATTCCGGTTCATATGATCGAAACGATCAACAAGCTGATTCGCACATCGCGCGCTCTTGTGCAGGAACTCGGACGCGAGCCTTCGTCGGAAGAAATCGCCAAGAAAATGGACATTCCGGTTTCCAAAGTGCGTAAAGTGCTGAAAATCGCGCAGGAGCCGATTTCGCTGGAAACGCCGATCGGCGAGGAAGAAGATTCGCATCTCGGCGATTTTATCGAAGACCGCTCGATTCTGAATCCGGCTGAAAGCGTGACGGTCATGAACCTCCGCGAAATTACCGACGAGGTTTTGGCGACCCTGACGCCGCGCGAGGAGAAAGTTATCAAAATGCGTTTCGGACTCGGCAATACCGGCTCGGAACACACGCTGGAAGAAGTCGGGCAGCACTTTGCGGTGACGCGCGAGCGCATTCGTCAAATCGAAGCCAAAGCCTTGCGGAAACTGCGGCATCCGTCGCGTTCGCGCAAGCTGAAAGCTTTTTTGGAAGGCAAGCAGTAAATATCCGAAACAATAAATAAAAAACGAGTGACGAGAAAAATCTTGTCACTCGTTTTTTATTTAACTAGACTTAAGTTATGCCGGATTCAATTTCAGTTCAGATTTTCTCGCTCGTCATTTTATCGATGGTCGTCGCCTGCATCGCCTGGACGGTCACGCAGGAAGAAATTTTTCGCGAATGGCGCGAGCTGTGCTCGGAGAAAAGCGAAAACTGCGGCAGTATTCTGCAAAGAAAATTTTTTTACGTTTTCACCTGCGAATACTGTTTCAGCCATTGGGTGACGATTTTGATTTTGATTTTTACCGGTTTCAGATTGCTGATAGACGATTGGCGCGGCTACGTGCTGGCGTTTTTTCTGCTGCCGTGGCTGGCGAATCAATGGATGAGCGTTTATCGACGCCTGCGCGTCGGCATCAAACACGAAAATCTGCGCGCCGAAGCGGTCAAGGAAAAACTGGAAGATTAGTTAAATCCGCCGGAATAAAGACCGAATTTTTATTCCGGCTCAGGCAGCGGAGCGTTTACGACATTTTTTATATATTCGTCGAAGCCGTCCGCTCTGCCGTCGAAACGAAAACGGTAAAGAATCTTTAAAGTATTATAAAGACTGTGCTTATAAGCTTTGTCCTGGTTGCCGGCGAGATGATACAGGCGGGCGTAGGCGTCAAGCATTTTTTCGGCGTAGATTTTCTGGCGTGCCAGCAGTTCTTTATATTTATCGGTGAGCGGCTTTCTTTCCGCTTCGGCGGATTTGTCCTTGGCTTCGGCGGCTAATTTGACGCGCTCGTCGTCGAGACGTTCGTATTCATCTTTGTAATAATCGCCGATTGCCTGATAGATGGGAGCGTTGTTTTTGGGATTCGTTTGCGTTCCGGTTTCGTAAACGGTCGCCTTATAAAGATATGGAACGGCTTGTTTTTTATCGTTCTGGTTGAAATACGAGATATAGCCAATCGTGTAATTCATCCACGCCAGCGCGTTTTCTTTTGTTTCATATTTGTAACCGTAAGCGCCGTATTCGGTCGATGTTTTTCCCGATTCGATTTTTTGAATTGCCAGTTTAGCGTAATAAATCGCATCGCCGTTATATTTATTTACCGGCGGTTTTGACGTAGCCTTATCGAAACCGACTGAAGCGAGAACCAGCATCACGTCGATTAAATCGGGCGAGCGACTGAGAATTTCCGCTCCGCTGGCAAATGCCTCGTCGGCGTCGGTATTTTTCAAGTCCTTTACGCTGTTATTAAAGCGTAAAATGCTTTTGTTCGCCTCGCCCTCGTGATGACCCATTCTCGCCAGCTGGTGTTTCAAATATTTGATTATTTCCTGATTTTCCGGCATATCGCATTTTTCAATAAATTGCCGTCCGGCTCGATATGCAATTTCACTTTGATTGGACAGGGCAGTGCTTTTTCTGTTTTCCAAAAACATTTTATATAAACGTTCGCATTCGTCTTCAGAGCGAGTCGGCGCGGGCTGGCGCTTTTCGCCCGGCACGGAAGGTTTTTGCTGGGCGTTGACCATTGTTTCGGGCGAGCTTACGTGAATAAAAAAAGCGACGAGAAAAAGACAGAAAATGCGTTTTCCAAAATTTATCGCGAGCATACTGCGCCTCCATTCGATTCGCGCCGGGCGATTTCCGCGTTTTTAATTTAGCCTTCAGATTTTTGGAAGCGTCTCGCCGACGTTCGAGTTGCATTTCCCACGCGTTATTTTTGAACCGCGACGACGCGAAAACCGATGACGACGCTGCGGGAATTTGCGCTGTAGCTTTCGCGCCGGGTCGAGCGCGAAAGCGTCGGAAAATTATTCCACGAGCCGCCGCGAACGACCCGATTGCTTTTCACTCCGACGCTCGTATTGGGAGAGCCGTCGACGGGCAGTCCCTCATAGGTCGGGCTGTAAATGTCCTCGCACCATTCCGAGACGTTTCCGTATATGTCGTAAAGCCCGAAAGGATTCGGCAGCTTTTCTCCGACCGGGTGCGTCTTGTCTTCCGAATTTCCGCTGTGCCAAGCCATTTGTTCAATCGGACCCGAAAAAATTCCGGTCGTGCCGGCGCGCGCCGAATATTCCCATTCGGCTTCGCTCGGCAGGCGATAAACGTAGCCGTCGTCTTTTTCGTTCAATTTTTGCAGAAAAAGCTTGATGTCTTCCCAACTGACGCGCTCGACCGGACACGTCTCGCAATCTTTAGTATTACTCGGATTTTCACCCATTACCGCCGTCCATTGCGCCTGCGTGACTTCGTATCTGCCTATCCAGAAACCGTCGCCGATGGTGACGCGGCGCGCCGGCTTTTCATTGCTGAGCTGTTCGGCGTCAAAATCGGCGTAATCCTTGCGGGCGACGCGCAGCGATTCGGCAATATTTCCCGGACTCGCCCCCATCATAAAGCTGCCCGCCGGAATGAAGACAAATTCCATCCCGACCGCATTGCTGCGCGCGGCGTTTTTGGTATTCGCTTCGGCTGGATTGGTTTTCTTTGTTCTCGTCGTTCCGGTCGGCGCGGATTCTTTCGGCGCGGTCGTTTTCGGCTTGGTTTCTTTCGTTGTTGCAATCATTTTCGGCTCAGTTTCTTTCGGCTCAGTTTCCTTCGAAACGGTTTCGAGCGTCGGCGTTTCCCTGCTTGCCGCGTTTTTTTCCTCGACTTCGAGCTGCCGCAATCTTATTCGCGCCAACGGAGCGTTCGCGCCGTTCGGAAATTCTTTCAGATGAGCCTGAATTACTGTTTTATCCCTGCTTGTTCTTATCGAATCCCAGAGAATCTGCTCCAGCTTTATTTTAGCTTTCGCCGCGTTTGCGCCGTCGGGAAATTCTTCGAGATAAATGCGCAGCGCCGGCGCGTCGGTGCTGTTTCTGACCAGATTCCAGGTTTCCGCTTCGCGCGATGCGCCGGTTTTTTCCGTGACATTCGGCTCGGTTTCGTTTGATTTAACAGGCGCGGCGGGCAGCGGCGGCACGTTCGGTTTGGTTTTGCTCGGCGTTTTCGCAAAATAAAAATCGTTAAAGTTAGTTCCTTCGTTATACGGAGTTTGTTTATTTTTCGATTTTTCCGCCACGGTGCGCCTGACCGATTTAATCATTGCGTCGAGCTCGACGTCCGGCTTTTTTATCTGTTCGAGCAGAACTTCGGTAAAAAGCCCGTTTCTGCCCGCTCCGTCCGAAGCGACTTTG
>DASVRL010000307.1:0-6850 GCA_036388635.1 Pyrinomonadaceae bacterium | reverse complement strand
ATACTTTGAAAGGGCGGACGAATTTATTTTCGAGTAGAGGAAACCGCCGGATTCTAATTTTTTGGTAAGATGCCGATTAAGAACTTTGCCAGCACACGAACTACTACGACGCGCTTTTAATGGCGCGTCGGAATGGCGTTTCTTCTTTAGACGCACGAGGCAAAGTCGCTCTTATCGAATCAAATCTTTATTAGTTAATTGTTAGTTGTTAATAATTAATTCGTTTTTCGATAAAAGACTTTGCCGGAAAGTTTTAGCAGAGTTGTTTTATCCATTAATTATTAACAAAAATATGAGCGAATTAAACTTAAAATTTGGCGAACAGCAGCGGCAGTTGCCCGCGCCGGTCTCGGTTTCCGATGCTTTAAAAGCGTTTGACCGCGACGCGGCGAAAAAGGCTCTGGCGGCGAAAGTCAACGGCGAAGAAGTCGATTTAAATAAACAGCTTGCGCCGACCGACGAAGTTTTATTCATCGAGCCGATCCTGGCGGAAACGCGCGACGGACTCGAAGTCATTCGTCATTCGACCGCACACTTGCTGGCGGCGTCGGTTTTGGATTTGTTTCCCGGAACGAAGCTCGGCGTTGGTCCGGCGCTGATGGACGACCCGCGTTACGGTTTTTATTACGACCTTATCGCGCCGCGCCAATTGACCGAAGCCGATTTGCCGGTCATCGAAAAGCGCATGCGCGACATCGCCAAACGAAATCTGCCGTATCGCCGCGAAAACGTCAGCAAAGCGGAAATCATCAAGCTTTTTACCGAGCGCGACGAGCCTTTAAAGTGCGAATTGATCAGCGAGAAAGTCGAAGAAACTTCCGAAGCGAGCATTTACTACATCGACAATTCGCCGTTTATCGACTTTTGTTTGGGTCCGCACGTTCCGCATACTGGCAAAATCAAGGCGTTTAAATTGCTTGCTTTGTCGGGCGCGTATTGGAAAGGCGACGCGAATAACGAGCAGATGCAGCGCATTTACGGAACCGCCTTTGCGACGCAGGAAGAACTCGACGCGTGGCTTAAACAGCGCGAAGAAGCCGAAAAACGCGACCATCGCCGCATCGGGAAAGAACTGGATTTGTTTTCGATTCAGGACGAATACGGTCAGGGAATGATTTTCTGGCATCCGAAAGGCGGCGCGATTCGCACGGAGATGGAAAATTATCTGCGCGATGAATTGATGAAACGCGGCTACGGGCTGGTTTACACGCCGCACATCGCCAAGCGCCAGTTGTGGCAGACTTCCGGTCACGAGGAAAACTACGCCGACTCGCTTTTCGAGCCGATGAAAATGCCGGAAAAATTCGGCGAAGACATCGAGTTTCGGCTGAAACCGATGAATTGTCCGGGTCATATCGGCATTTACAAAGCGCATCCGCGCTCGTATCGCGAGCTTCCGCTGCGCTACGCCGAATTCGGCACGGTTTATCGCGCCGAGCTTTCGGGAACTTTGCACGGGCTTCTGAGAGTGCGCGGATTTACGCAGGACGACGCTCATATTTTCTGCACGCCCGAACAGGTCGAAGCTGAAGTAGGGAACTGCGTCGATTTCGCTTACGACGTTTTCAAAACTTTCGGTTTCGAGAAATTCAAAGTCGAATTATCGGTACGCGGCGGCGCTGACAACAAAGGTTATCTCGGTTCCGACGCGGCTTGGGAAAGCGCCGAGCGCGCGCTGGTCGATGCTTTGAACCGGCGCGCCATCGGTTATGAAAGAATCGAAGGCGAAGCGGCGTTTTACGGTCCGAAAATCGACATTAAAGTCGAAGATTCGATCGGGCGTCTGTGGCAGCTTTCGACCGTGCAGTTCGATTTTAATCTGCCCGAGCGTTTTCAGCTGGAATACATCGGCGACGACAATCAGAAACATCGTCCGGTGATGGTTCACCGCGCTTTGTTCGGCTCGGTCGAAAGATTTTTCGGCGTGCTGATTGAACATTTCGCCGGAGCGTTTCCCTTCTGGCTCGCGCCGGTGCAGATTGCGGTTCTGCCGATTACCGACCGCATCAACGAATACGCCGCAGCGGCGGCGAAAGAATTGAAAGAAGCGGGTTTTCGCGTTGATTTAAACGTAAAAAGTGATAAAATCGGCGCAAAGATTCGCGAGGCGCAAATGCAGAAAGTTCCTTTTATGCTCGTTTTGGGCGATAAGGAAGCGGAAGAGGGCAACGTCGCCGTGCGCGAGCGCCGGAGCGGAGATTTGGGCGCGATGACGCTCGGCGAATTTAAGGAAATGGCTCAGCGGCTCAAAGAGTCCAGAGCTTTGGCGAATGTATAAGTTCAAAGTTTAAGGTTTACAGGGTTCAAAGTCAGCGAACACAAAGCCTTGAAGCTTAAACTTTGAACTCTTGAAAAGGAGAGAAATTATCGCTAACGGTTTTAGAGGGCGCGGAAATCGCCCGCCATTCAGAAGAGAGCCGCTGCACCGCACCAACGAGCGGATTCGCGTTCCGGCGGTGCGCGTGATTGACGAGGAAGGCGAAGCGCTCGGCGTGATGGACACGCGCGACGCGATTCAGAGGGCGCGCTCGGTCGGGCTTGATTTAGTGGAAATCGCTTCGAACGCGCAGCCGCCGGTATGCCGGATTATCGATTACGGCAAGTTTCTTTACGAGCAGAAGAAGAAACAGCACGAAGCGAAGAAAAAGCAAGTCACCGTAACGGTTAAGGAAATCAAGTTTCGCCCGGCGACCGACGATCATGATTACGCTTACCGCAAGGAACGCGCCCGCGAATGGATAGCCGACGGCGATAAAGTTCGCGCGACCATCGCTTTTCGCGGACGCGAGATGTCGCACCGCGAGCTCGGCTCGAAAATCTTAGCGAAACTGCGCGACGATTTAACCGACATCGCCGATGTCGAGGTCGCGCCGAAAATGGAAGGCTACCAGATGTTTGCCATTTTCATTCCGAAGAAAAGTTTAAAAACGGCTGGCGGAAAGTCTGAAAAGAAACCCGAAAAGCCGGAGAAGAAAGTTATCGACACGGAGACCCGGAAACCCGAAGACAAGGAGAAATAACCTCTGCGTCCTCGGCGCAGGTTTCTGAATCTTTCGCGTCACCATTAAAACAAGGAGTTCATTATGCCGAAACTTAAAACACACAAAGGCGCGGCGAAGCGTTTCCGCTCGACCGGTTCGGGCAAGTTCAAACGCGGACACTCGCACGCACGCCATATTTTGACGAAGAAAACGACCAAGCGCAAACGCGCTTTAGACCAGGACGTATTGGTTTCCGACGGCGATTTCAAACGCGTGCAGACCATGCTGCCCTACGGGCGTGATTAATTACGAATGACGGAATTGCGAATTACGAATGTGTCTTTAAACAATCCCGTGATTCGCAATTTGAAATTCGTAAATAGCAATTTTAATAAAAGTTTTTATAAAAGATATTTAGGAGGATAACATTATGCCTCGTGCAAAACGTGGAAATAAGCGCGTTGCCAAACGCAAAAAAATATTGGCTTTAGCCAAAGGCTATCGCGGAACGAAATCGAAACTGTATCGCTCGGCGAAGGAATCGGTGGAAAGAGCGTTGAATTTCGCCTACACCGGTCGGAAACTCAAAAAACGTGATTTCCGTTCGCTGTGGATTGTCCGCATCGGCGCGGCGTGCCGTCTGAACGGAATCAACTACTCGCAGTTTATGCACGGCTTGAAAGTCGCCGGAATCGACCTGGACAGAAAAGTTCTCGCCGATTTGGCGGCAAAACAGCCCGAAGCCTTTACGGCACTGGCGGGTCAGGTCAAAGAAGCGATTAACAACAAACAAGCCGCGGCTTAAATTTGTTTCAAGATGCATTCAACGCCGAAGCAAACATCCGTAATTACATTGCTAACGATTTTGGTTTTGTCATTGACAGCCAAAATCGTTAGCGGATGTTCGTACGATACGAGCAACGGCGGAGTTGACCCGTCGATAGAAAACGGTGCTTACTCGGTAATCCATTTCTATTCATCAATCGCCTTGATTTTAGCCATTTTTATTACGTATTTTTTGCGCAGACGAAATGGCTTGTGGCTGCTAATCACAACCTTTGTCGCTGTCTTGATTGCAGTTCCCGTCCTGCTTTTTTCGTTTCTCGTTTCGGATTGCGGAAGCACGGCGGGAAATTCCTTAAAGGTTATATTTTTAACTTTTTTAGCGTTGTTTGTCATACAGATTATTTCCTGGATTTTACAAAGAAGAAAGCCAGTTTCAGAACTTCCTTAAATTATGTCGGACGAAAAAAGACAAGTTGAACAAATTCGCGAAGCGTTCGAGCAAGAATTCGGACGCTTTGTCGATTTGCGCAATAAAATTAACAGTTTGAGTTTGTCGGTCGCGGAAAATTTGCAGCGCGAAATCAGCGAATTTAAAATCAGACACACCGGCAAAAAATCGGAAATCGCCAACGCGAAAAAATTAATCGGACGAGTCGCGCCCGCAGAACGCGGCGCGTTCGGTCAATTCGTGCAGACAATCGAAAAGGAAATCATTTCCAGGATTGACGAGACGGACGAAAAACTCAAAGCGTTTATCAATGAAGCGAAAACCGCTCGCGAAACGATTGATGTCACGCTGCCGTCGCGGCGCCCGCGCGTCGGGCATCTGCATCCGCTGACTTTGTTGCGCCAGCGCGTCGAAGAAATTTTCGTCTCGCTCGGTTACGCCATCGAGGACGGACGCGAAATCGAAACCGATTATTATAATTTCGACGCCCTCAATATTCCCGAAGGTCATCCGGCGCGCGAATCGCAGGACACTTTTTACACGACGAGCGGCTTGGCGCTGCGCTCGCAGACTTCGACCGTGCAGATTCGCGCCATGGAGCGGCGCGGCGTGCCGATTCGAATTATCGCGCCCGGCAGAGTTTTCCGCCGCGACACGCCCGATTTGACGCACACGCCGATGTTTCATCAAATCGAAGGCTTGTGCGTCGATAAAGGCATCACGATGGAGCACCTGAAGGGCACGGTCGGCGAATGGCTCAGAAGATTGGTCGGCAAGGAAACGAAAATCCGGCTGCGCCCGTCTTATTTCCCTTTCACCGAGCCGAGCGCGGAATTTGATTTCTCCTGCTTCAAGTGCAGCGGTTCGGGCACATTTGAAGGCGAGCGCTGCCGCCCTTGCAAAGGTTCGGGCTGGATTGAGCTCGGCGGTTCGGGAATGGTTCACCCGAACGTTCTGCGCGCCTGCAATGTTGACCCGCAGGTTTATTCGGGCTTCGCCTTCGGCTTCGGTCTGGAAAGAATGTGCCTGCTGATGTATTCGCTCGACGACATCCGTATGATGCTCGATAACGATGTCAGATTTCTGGAGCAATTTAAATAAAATGAACTCATCTAATCGCATATTTGCGGCGCACGAACATTCGAGTGATCATCGCGAGGAATTGCTTAAAAGCGATATCTGCGGCTGTTTTCATTGTTTGGAAATTTATTCGCCGCAGGAAATTAAAGATTGGGTCGATGATAGCACCTGCGCGTTGTGTGCAAAATGCGGAATTGATTCGGTTATCGGTTCCGCCTCAAATTATCCGGTCACGAAAGAGTTTTTAAAGGAAATGAAAAGCTATTGGTTTGATGGGACGATTGCTTTGCCGGACGTTAAAGAACACTTCGGAGATTTATAAAACCGGTCTCAATCATCTGAAAGATTTGTTTGATGCTGCGCCCGCCGAAAGACCGGTTTTATAAAGCGGCAAAAGAGCGCTCATTAAATATTAATTTCAGGCGATAATAGAAAATATTTAGCGTTTATTCAGCATCATCAAGGTTTCGCCGAGTTCTATCAAAGCCATTTCATCGAGAAGAGAAATATCGTCTAATCTCAGAAACATTAAAATATGAAAGTCATTGAGCCTGGCGAGCTTTTCGATTTCCGGCGCGGTGAAAAAATTTTGTGTTTCCGGCTGCGGTTTTTCCCGGCTGATTGAAAAGGCGCGGTCGATTCTTAAGACCTTCTTTATCTTATCCGCCAGGTATTTGCCGGAAGATTTGAGAGTATAGCCGCAAAACTTACATTTTCTCGAATCGGCGGGAATATAGGCGAAACATTGGCGACAGCTTTTTTCGCGCACCCTGTGTTTCTTTTTTCCGAATGCCATAAAACTTTAGACGAAAATTCGCCAATTTACCCGGATTTTTGTGCTTTCAGGTAAATTTAACACTTGAGAAATTTTATTTACAAAATTAGAAAGAATTAATGGAAAATATTTTTCAATAACTCTTCAAAATATAGAAGTTTCAAAAATCGCCGCCAACGGTCGGCAAAGCGTAAAACATCTCGCAAATAAAAAAGTCTGGATTTGGAATAACTCAAACTATACGCCGTCGGCGCGCTTTTGTATATCAAAATTTCTCAATATTCTCGCCGGCGCCGTTACGAGCTTGAATATAAATACCGGTTAAAAATGACTTGAAAATCCGGTCGCACCTGATTTGCCGCCGGAACGGAATTGAATAGATCGATGATTGATAAATAAAAAAACTCATCATTTACAAATGATGAGTTTTTTTATAAAGCTTTCCGGTTTGCCGCTTACGGCTGGAAAGGCGTGTTTTCGGCAAAGTATTCGTGGTTGTCGGCGTTGTCGACGGCTTTGTTCGGGTCGCTGACGGCGAGATTTTTCGCGCCCGACTGACCGTAAACCCAATCTTCCGTTCCGGCGACAATCGTGAAATGGCTTGTTTCGTGAATCAAAGTTCCGGCTTTCGAATCGGTTCCGGTCGCCGGAGCCTGCCAGAAGACGGAACATATATAAATGTTATAAGGCTGGTTGGCGTAAACATAAGCGTAATATCGCTTTTTGCAGCCGCAGTTAAAATTCATCGAAGCCGTATCCATCGTGCTTTTGATATTTGTA
>DASVRL010000306.1:0-10281 GCA_036388635.1 Pyrinomonadaceae bacterium | reverse complement strand
ACAGTTTTTTGTATTTTTTTGTTTTGTTTAACAAAACTCTCAAATATAATGTTTTAAACGGTTTATAGAAGCATTTTCATTCGCGCGGCAAAACTCAGAGAAAAAAATTTCGGATTAAGTGCGGAAGTTATGGAAGGAGCGAGGCATTGCAGATTTACTTTTTTTGTATCGTCTATGTTCTTCCGGCGGTTTTCGGACGCCGGCAAACGGGAAAAATTTGAGTTAAAAAATCTTTTATGTTTTCATTAAGAATGGTCAATTTTCGGAAAAATCCAGAGTGTCCTTCATCACAGGAACTGCTTGCCTATCAAAACGGCGAACTCTCGCCGCGCGACCAGATAGACATTCATAGACATATTATCGACTGCGAATTTTGCGAAGCCGAAACGGACCTGTACGCCGATTACCCGCTCGCGGCGGACGAAGAAGAGTGTAATCAGGCGGTCGACGAAATCCCGCACGCGCTCTACGAGCTGGCGGAAGCGCTGCTGGAAAAAAGATATGCCGACAATTCCCTGCTCAACCGGCTGCTGAACGAAAACGAAAAGCTTTCAAAATTCTAATCTCAGTAAAAAGGTGAAAGTAAAAGGTGAGCTTATGATGGCTCGCCTTTTATTTTTAATTTGAATTTCCAACTACCGCTTGTTTAGCGCGCCGATTTCGAGCAGTTTGGCTTACTTTAAAATGTTGCTTGACATCAAATGTAAATAGGAATATGGTAGGCGATGAACGACAACAATTCACGGTTGTTTAGCCTACGACCACAATACGCCGCAGACCGAACAGCCTTTCTGATGAGAACTTAAACCGCTTCTTTAAGCAGAAAGGAAAATATGAAAAATAACAGAATAATCTGGGGAATGGCAGCCTTAGTTTTTTTGATAACTATCGCCGTCTCGCTCGGAACCATAAACAGTCACAGCCAGCAGGATACTTCAGAACAGCAGGATAAAAGCGGTTCTGAGGAATGGAGCAAATACCCGCTTGTAGATTACGACGCGCCTGAGCCTTCCGACGTCGCAGAGCTTGAAGAAAGAAAGCTGAAAAATAAACGCTATGATAATCAAGGCTTAGTGAAAAAAAATCCGCATCCTGATACTGGCGGAGTCCAGGTCATAGATGAACTGCCGTTGCCGCCGGTCATTCCGACAGCCGAGAGCGATTTGATTATCGTCGGCAAAATCTTGAACGGCAGGGCTTACCTGTCGAATGACAAACGCGGCATCTACTCGGAATATACTGTTCAGATAAAGGAAATACTTAAAGCAGGCGACGCGGATAAAACCGCTTCGGGCAAGGAAATCATTGTCGATAGAACGGGCGGGCGGGTTCGGTATGCGAACGGTCAACAAGTTTCTTACCAAAACGCAGTGCAAAATTTGCCGAAGATTGGCGGCGAATATGTCTTATTTCTCAAAAACGACAAACAAAGCCCGAACTATAAAATTCTGACCGGCTATCAGATTGAAGACGATAAAGTTTATTCACTGGACGATAGAGGTCGTTTCAACGAATTCAAGGAAAAGGACGCGCCGAATTTTGTCAAAGCCGTCCGCAATAAAATCAAAAAATAAAATCAAAACTTTTTCACAGCCGGTAAACAGTAAGGAGAAGAAGCAATGATGAACGGATTAAAAATTCACAAAACGCTAATTCTCCAAATTTCGATTCTTCTGTCGTGTCTGATTATTCTGGCGTTTCAACTCCCAATCACATCTGTTTACGCTCAACAAGTATCGTGCAGCGGTGAACCGAAACACACAAATCTGACTAACCCAATACGTTGGACTTGGGCAAGAGGAACGGAAGTTTCGGTCGTGGTTTTCGACACTCCTAACGATACTGATTTTCAGATAATCAGTAATGCCGTTAGAGAATGGAACGCATACAGCTTAGAAAATTGTTCAGGAGTCACTTTTAAAGCGGCTGTGCGAGCCAATCGTCCTTACGACTCTGATGAACCTATTCCAGATAGTACAATTTTTATTCCCAGAGTTAATCCGACTCAAGTTTTCCCTGAATTCCGAAACTTGGGAACACCTTTACAAAGTGAAAGAGCTGCCTTAATACAACTAGGACCTAGCTACATCTATAATCCAATTGAGCCGCCAAATGCGGTAGGTGGTTTTAGGCAAACTGTAGCCCATGAAACCGGACATACGTTTAATATAGCCAACGAAGGTTACGACCATAATACCAACACTACTTCTCCAGCCGTCAAAGGCAGGTCAATTATGGGCGCGGCTGCCTACATAACACAGTGTGACACGGAAGCAATTAAAAGAATTTACTGTCCTGCGCCAAGTCCGACACCGACGCCAAGTCCGACGCCGTTGCCGCAATTCTGTCTGATACCGGTTAATACTTCCACTTTTCCGGGAGATGGCTGTCCGGCAGGACGCGACCCTGATTTTCACGGTTGCTGCGTCTGCAATCGAAGCGACATCTTTATTCAACAATGCCTGCAAAACAACGGCGATTACGATCCGGAAATGTGCGGCTGCACGGGCAGTTGCGCTCCTTTCTGCTCGCCGATTGTCATCGATGTTTTAGGCAACGGCTTTTCCTTAACCGATGTGCCGAACGGAGTGACCTTCGATTTCGACGGCACAGGCAACCAAAGACCGTGCGCCTGGACTTCGGCAGATTCTGACGAAGCGTGGCTGGCGCTTGACCGCAATCAAAACGGTTTGATTGACAATGGCAAAGAGTTGTTCGGAGATGTGACGGCGCAAGTGCCGCAAGCTGGAACAGAAAGAAACGGCTTTCTGGCATTAGCGGAATACGACAAGCAGATGAACGGCGGGAACGCGGACGGGAAGCTAACGGACGAGGATTTTATCTTCAGCCGTTTAAGATTGTGGCAGGATACGAATCACAATGGCGAATCGGAAGCCGGAGAATTAAAAACGCTAATTGAATTGGGATTAGGCAAGCTGGAACTCGATTACAAGGAATCCAGACGAATTGACCAGCACGGCAATCAATTTAAATACCGGGCAAAGGTCAGAGACACGCACGACGCACAGCTCGGACGTTGGGCGTGGGATGTTTTTCTTGTCACCGAGCCTTAAGGTTTTGCAAACGACTGGAAGAAAGTAGAAGGAAATAAGGAAATTAAGGGATTAAGAGAGTTTTGTATTTTCTTTTCTTTAATTTCCTATTTCCCTAACTTTCTAACTGCCGCAGATTTCGTCAATCGCTTCTTCGTATTTTTCGTCAATCACGCTGCGCTTGATTTTCAGCGTCGGCGTCATTTCGCCTTTATCGATGGAAAATTCGCGCGGCAGCAGGTAAACGCGTTTGACGCGCTCATAATCGTTCATCTCGCGCGTAAATTCGACGGCGTCTTTCTGCACGCGTTTGATGACGTGCGGATTTTCGCAAAGCTCTTCTTTCGTGCCCTTTGCGGAAATTCCTTCGGCTTCCAGAGTTTGTTTCAGCGTGTCCCATTCCGGGACAATAAGCGCGCCGACCTGTTTTCTGCCCGAACCGACGGCGACCGCCTGCGAGACGAGCGGCGATTGTTTCAAAAGGCTTTCGACCTGTAAAGGCGCGACGTATTTTCCGTTCGACAGCTTGAATAAATCCTTCAAGCGGTCGGTCACGTAAAAATGCCCGTTCTGATCTTCGTAGCCGACGTCGCCCGTGTGATACCAGCCTTCGGCGTCGAGCGCTTTCGCCGTTTCTTCCGGATTGTTATGATAGCCGCTCATCACGTTTTTGCCGCGCACCAGGATCTCGCCGTCCGTTTCGGCGATTTTTATCTCGACGCCTTCAAAGGGCGTGCCGATGGAGCCGGTTTTGCTGTCGTCCGGGCGATTTGCCGAAACGACGCAGGCTTCGGTCATTCCGTAGCCCTGCAGAATCGGGATGCCCGCCGCCCAGAAGGCATACGAAAGCTTTTTCGACAGAGGCGCGCCGCCGGAGACGAAAAACCGGATAGCGCCGCCGACGCCTTCGCGCCATTTCGAAAAAACCAATTTGCTCGCAACGGCGTGTTTCGCCGCCAGCGCTGCCGAAACGCGGTTTTGTTCTTCCTTCGCCGTCCAGTAATCCTGCCCGACCTGCAAAGCCCATTGAAAAAGCTTCGTTTTCCAGCCGCCCGCCGCCATTCCTTTTTTGACGATCTTGTGATAAACCTGCTCGAACAGGCGCGGCACGGCGGTCATCACGGTCGGGCGAACTTCGCCTAAAAGTCCGGCGAGCTGGTCGAACGAGGCGCAGTAATGAATCGCCACGCCGTTTGAGCAAAGCACGTAAAAAACGCAGCGTTCGAAAATATGCGACAAGGGCAGAACGGCGAGCGAGCGGTCGTCGTTGCGAATCGGCAAGCCTTTCGAGATTGCCATAATATTCGAAGTAAAATTTTCGTGCGTGAGCATCACGCCTTTCGGTTCGCCGGTCGTGCCGCTGGTGTAGATAATCGTCGCCAAATCCCGCGCGTCAAGCTCACTTAAAAGCCGGTCGAAAGTTTTTTCGTCGATTTTGTCAAGCTCCTCGCCGCGTTTTTCCAGCGCGGCAAAGGTCAGATATTTGTCTTCCGGCGCGGGCACGGCTTCGTCGTCGAAAAAGACGACTTTTTCCAGCTGCTCGACGCCTTCGAGCGCGGCTTTGGCGTGCGCGAAAATCTTTTTGCCGGAGACGAACAGGACGCGCGCGCCGGAGTTTTCCAGGATATAGCGGATTTGCTCGACGGCTTGCGTCGTGTAAATCGGCACGTTGACGGCTTTCAGACTCAGGATAGCCAAGTCCGTCAGAGACCATTCCGGTCGATTTTCCGAGATAATCGCGACGCGGTCGCCCGCCTTGATGCCTAAATCTGCGAGTCCGAGCGTCAGATGCCGGATTCTTTCGATAATCTGCTCGCCGGAGAATCGCTGCCACGCGTCGTGAATCTTGTGACTCAGCGCGTCGGGCTTCCGGTTGCGGCGCAGCGATTCCAGAATGTAATGCGGGATCGTCTGCGGAAGATTTTCAAAACCGATTAAATTTGGAGCTACACTCATTTTTTATCAATCATAGATGCGCCGCCTTTGCGGAGCGCAATCGTGCAGCGCGAAACGCACACCAGGCGCTGCCGTTCATCCTTAATTTCAATCTGCCAAACGCTTATCGTTTTTCCATGATACACCGAACTCGCCTCGACCGTCACTTTCCCGCGGCTGACGGCGCGCAGGTGATTGGCATTTATTTCGATGCCGACCGGCGCAACGCGCGATAAATCGCTGCGCATCACCGCGCCGATCGACGCGGCGGTTTCCGCCAGCACCAGAGAGACGCCGCCGTTCATAATGCCGATGTATTGATGCACGCGCGACGCGACCTGCATCGAAAGCACGACTTTTTCCGCCGCGACCGATTCGATTTCGACACCGAGAAAGCGCAAAAGCTCGCTGTCGAGCGTTTTTTCCAGAAGCTCTTTTTTGTCCATAAATTTCTCGTCGCTGAAATCATATCTTTGCAGCCGTTTAATGTAAACGAGAGATTACGGGTCTCGCCGGAGTTTTTTTGCCTGATTTAATAAGTAATAATTGTGACGGAAAGCTGAGATTTCACCTGCGAAAATATGATAAGGTAAAAATAAACTATTTGTTAATTGATTTATAAAATGGAAACACGAAATATCATCGTTATCGGGGCGTCGGCGGGCGGTTTTGAGGCAATGAAAAAACTCGTCGCCGGCTTGCCCGCGGATTTGCAGGCTTCGCTGTTTATCGTCTGGCATATGTCGCCGGACGTGCGCGGCGTTTTGCCGCAGGTGCTCAGCAAATTAGGAACGCTTCCGGCGGAACACGCCGTCGATAAAGAGCCGATCGTGCCGAATCGAATCTACGTCGCGCCGCCGAATTTTCACCTTCTGGTCGAAAGCGGTCGCGTTCGCGTCACGAAAGGACCGAAAGAAAATCGTTTTCGTCCGGCGGTCGACCCTTTGTTTCGTTCCGCCGCTTACGCCTACGGCGCGCGCGTCATCGGCGTCATTTTAACCGGCGCGCTCGACGACGGGACTTCCGGCTTATGGACCATTAAGCATCGCGGCGGCACGGCTCTCGTGCAAGATCCGGAAGATGCCGAAGTTCCTTCGATGCCGGAAAACGCGTTGCGCGAAGTCGAGGTCGATTATGTCGTTCCGGTTGCGGAAATGGCGGATTTGCTCGTGCGCCTGATAGAAGAACCGCTGGAAACTTCTGAGGTAGTTATGGAAGAAAACAAACAAACCGAATTTGAGATTAAAACCGCCGCCGAAGACAGCGCGTTTGAATCGGGCATTATGAAGTTCGGCTCGCTGACGCCCTTTACGTGCCCGGACTGCCACGGCGTTCTTTTCGAGCTGAAGGACGGCAACCGCTCGCGTTTTCGCTGTCATACGGGACACGCTTTTTCGTCCGACAGTTTACTGACGACCGTCACCGAAAGCATCGAGGACAGTTTATGGAGCGCGATTCGCGGCATCGAGGAAAGCGTGATGCTGCTCAATCATATGGGCGAGCATTTCGCCAACCAGAATCAGACTCATCTGGCATCGCTGTATTTCAAGAAAGCGCACGAGGCGCTCGACCGCGTCGAGATTGTCAGGCAGGCGGTAATGAAGCACGAGCGCCTGAGCAACGACAGCCTGCGCCAGCAAGCCAAAGAAAACGGCGACGGCGCGAACGGAAGAAAATCAGCCGCAGAATAAAACCGCGCGGCGCGTGTATAAACAAGGACATCAAATCTGTTGAAGGCAGAAACCCGACCGTAAAAGACGGCATAAGACACCCGCGACAATATTTGTTATGAAAAAAAAGACGACCGCAAAATCCGAAACGGAAACAAAATCCGCGTCGGAATCAAAATCCACCCCCGAAAAAGACGCGATGCCCAAGCCGACGACTAAAAAGTCTTTTTTAGTCGTCGGCTTGGGCGCGTCGGCGGGCGGCGTCAAGGCTTTGCAGGAATTTTTCTCGACGATGCCGCCGAACAGCGGGATGGCGTTTGCCGTCGTGCTGCATCTTTCGCCCGGTCACGAAAGCAATCTCGCGCCGATTCTTCAAAATCACACGGCGATGCCGGTCATCCAGGTCAACGAAACGCACCGGGTCGAGCCGAATCACATTTACGTGATTCCGCCGAATCGCCAGCTGGAGCTGACCGACGGGGTCGTTCGCTGCACCGAATCGGTCGAGCAGCGCGGCGCGCGCATCGCCATCGACGTATTTTTTCGCACGCTTGCCGAGGCTTACGAGCGAAACGCCGTCTGCGTCGTTTTGAGCGGAACCGGCACGGACGGCACGCTCGGACTCAAGCGCGTCAAGGAATCGAACGGTTTCGCCGTCGTGCAGGACCCGGACGACGCCGAATACGCCGATATGCCGCTCAGCGCGATTGGGACGAATCTCGTCGATTGGATTTTGCCCGTCCGGCGGATACCGGAAAGCCTGATAAATTTCCGCGACAGCTCCGAGCGTTTTCATATGACGAGCGAAGACGACGGCAAGGTCGCCAGGGAAATCAACGCCGGCGAATCGCTGCGCGAGATTCTGACGCTTTTAAGAGTCCGCACGGGACACGATTTTTCGCATTACAAAACGCCGACGCTGATTCGGCGCATCGCTCGGCAGCTTCAGATTCACAATCTCGAAGACATTCCTTCTTACCTGACTTATCTGCGCGAAAATACGGGCGAGATTCAATCGCTGCTGAAAAATCTCCTTATCAACGTCACCAATTTTTTCCGCGACAAAGACGCTTTCGGCGAGCTGGAGCACGAGATTGTGCCGACGCTTTTCGCCGGAAAAAAATCGAAGGACACGGTGCGCGTCTGGTCTGCCGGCTGCGCTTCGGGCGAGGAAGCCTTTTCGACGGCGATGCTGCTGACCGAATACGCCGACCGTTTAAACGACCCGCCGAAGATTCAGGTTTTCGGAACCGACGTCGACGAGGAAGCGATTACGGAAGCGCGCGAGCATCGTTATCCGGAATCCATCGAGGCGGACGTTTCGCCCGAACGGTTAAAAAGATTTTTCACCAAGGAAGGCAGTTTTTACCGCATCAAAAAAGAGCTGCGCGAGATGATTTTGTTCGCGCCGCACAACGTTCTGCGCGACCCGCCGTTTTCGCGGCTCGATTTAATCGCGTGCCGCAACCTTTTGATTTATCTGAACCGCGAAACGCAGGAACGCCTGATGGAGATTTTTCATTTCGCGCTCGTCCCGACCGGTTTTCTTTTTCTCGGCAGTTCGGAAACCGCCGACGGCATCCCGAATCTGTACACGCCGGTCAATAAAAAACACCGCATTTACAGGCGGCGCAACACGGCTCTCGGTCAGCTTCTGCCGCCGCAGATGCCGCTTGCCGGAAAATGGGAAGCGTCGCCGCCGCTCCGCAAAACGGCTGTCGCCGGCAGGCGAAGATTTTCGTTCGGCGAGATGCATTACAAATTGCTGGAAACGCTCGCGCCGCCGTCCGTTCTGGTCAATCGCGATTTCGAAATTCAGTATATGAGCGAATCCGCCGGGCGCTTTCTGCAATTCAAGGGCGGCGAGCCGACGAAAAATCTGCTCAAGCTGGTCAATCCCGAATTGCTGCCCGATTTGCGCGCCGCGCTTTTCAGCGTCCAGCGCGACGAGAAAATTTCGCGGTTCGATAACATTCACATCGTTCTGGACGGCGAGCAAGCGCTCGTCAACGTGTCCGCCCGCACGGTCGACATCGGCGACGAGGCGAGCGATTACATTCTCGTCACCTTCGAGCAAACCAAATCGCTTTCGGTCGCGCCGGTTGATGGCGACGGCGACGGAAATCACGGGCGCGTTTTCGAACAGGGCGACCGGATGGAATCGTTCGTCGGGCGTCTGGAAGAAGATTTGCGCCGCACGAAAACGCAGCTGCGCGCGACGATCGAGCAGCACGAAGTCTCGATTGAAGAACTCAAGGCGTCGAACGAGGAATTGCAGGCAATCAACGAGGAGCTGCGCTCGGCGACCGAAGAGCTCGAAACCAGCAAGGAAGAGCTGCAATCGGTCAACGAGGAGCTGACGACGGTCAACACGGAGCTGAAGGATAAAATCGACGAATCGACGCGCACCTATTCGGATTTGCAGAATCTGATGGCATCGACCGACATCGCCACGATTTTTCTCGACCGGCAGCTTAAAATCAAACGCTACACGCCGCCGATTCTCGATATTTTCAACGTCACGCCGCTCGACATCGGGCGACCGCTCGAACATTTTACGAACATTCTCGAATACGACAATCTGACCGCAGACGCCGAGCAGGTTCTGGGCAAGCTGAAAACGATTGAACGCGAAATCCGCGACAAGCAGAACCGCACGTTTCTGGCGCGCCTGCTGCCGTACCGGACGACGGACGACCGCATCGAAGGCGTCGTCTTGAATTTTCTCGACATCACCGAGCGCAAGCACATCGAGCGAGCGCTGAATCAATCCGAGGGACGGCTGCGCACGATACTCGAAAGCGCGAAGGATTACGCCATTTTCACGCTCGATTTAAACCGCCGCGTCACTGTCTGGAACTCCGGCGCGGAAGACGTCTTCGGTTATACGGAAGAGGAAATGCTCGGCAAATCCGGCGACATTCTGTTCGTGCCCGAAGACCGCGAGCGCAAAGCGCCCGAACGCGAAGCCGAAACCGCCCTGTCGAAAGGACGCGCCGCCAACGAGCGCTGGCATCTGCGCAAGGACAAAACGCGTTTTTACGGCTCGGGCTTGACGATGGCTATGCACGACGGCGACGGAAACCAAATCGGCTTTGTCAAGATAATGCGCGATTTGACCGAGCGCAAAAAGCTGGAAGACACGAAATTCTTTCTCGCCGCGATTGTCGAATCGTCGCAGGATTCGGTCGTCACCATCAATTTTGACGGCGAAATCACCAGTTGGAACAAGGCTGCCCAGGAGCTTTACGGTTATTCCGCCAAAGATGTTATCGGCAAACCTTTGTCGTTGTTGATGTTCCCCGAAGACATCAAGCAAGTGTTCGTCAATATCGACAAACTCAAAAACAGCCGGAAGGTGGAAATTTACGACACCGTCAGAATTCACAAGGACGGACGCGAGATGGATCTCGAAATTATGCTCTCGCCCGTCAAAAATTCCAAAGGACAGGTTATCGGCGCCTCGACCATCGCGCGCGACATCACGGCTCGCAAAGCGTCCGAGGACGCTTTGCGAGCCTCCCAGGAACGCTATCGCGCCGTGGTCGAAAGCGCGACCGACTACGCCATTTTCACGCTCGACGAAAACAACAAGGTCAGCTCGTGGAGCAGGGGCGCGGAGA
>DASVRL010000305.1:0-27965 GCA_036388635.1 Pyrinomonadaceae bacterium | reverse complement strand
ATCCGCCGAAACGTCAGCCGCAAATCCGCGATGCACGCCGCCGATGCCGCCCGTCGCAAAAACTTTGATTCCGGCGCGATGGGCGACGAAAGCGGTCGTGGCGACGGTCGTCGCGCAGTTTAGTTTCCGGGCGACGGCAATCGGCAAATCGCGCCGCGAGATTTTGCGAATGTTTTTGTCGTTGGCAAGTCGTTCGATTTGATTTTCGTTTAAGCCGGCGCAGAATTCGCCGTCGAAAACGGCGACGGTGGCGGGCGTCGCGCCGTTTTCGCGGACGATTTGTTCAAGCCGGCGAGCGGTTTCGAGATTTTGCGGAAAGGGAAGCCCGTGCGCGATAACCGTCGATTCGAGCGCGACGACCGGCTGACCAGCTTCCAGCGCGGCGGCGACCTCTTCGTTAAATTTGATATTCATTTAAGAAATTTCACCACAAAGAGACGAAGAACACAAAGCAGAATTCTCCGACGACAACTCGATAGACTAAGGATAAATGGAAATCATCTTTCCATCCCCGTCTGTCCTGTTATCTTCAGAGAATATTGTTTTACTTAAAATCTTTGAGTCTCGGCGGTGAAAGCTATCTGATAAACTTTCCGATGCGGTCGAGACGCGGGTTGGTAATGCAGTCGAAAGTTCCGTTGGTGTTGGTGCGGTCGCACGACCAGTAAACGAACATCGCGCGCCCGATGATTAAATCGCGGTGGACAAAGCCCCAGAAGCGGCTGTCGAGGCTATGGTCGCGGCTGTCGCCGAGCACGAAATAGCTGTCTGCGGGAACTTTTATTTGCCCGCCCGGAACGCCGTATCTGCCGGTTACGGGCAATCTGCCTTTTTCCGCTACCTGCGCCGTTCTTTCCGAATAATAGACGCTGTAGCGTTCATTGTCCTCGCGCGATTCCTCGCCTTTAACCATCAGCGGCGCCTGGTCGTTGTCGTCGCCGTCGCCGGTAATCGGCGAATCGGCGACGACGCGGTGTTCGGGCAGCAGTTCGCCGTTGATGTAAACCTGATTGTTGCGAAACTCGACCGTATCGTTCGGCATCCCGATAACGCGCTTGACGAAGTTTGTCGTATAAGGCGTTCCCGCGCCCTGGATTTCCAGAGCCGGAGCCAGCCGCTTATCCTGATAACCGGGAAATTTAAAGACGATGATGTCGCCGCGCTGAACATCGCGCTGCGGCAGAAGCGGGACGGGACGCCCGCCCGGCGCGAAGATAAATTTATTAACCAGAAGATAATCGCCGACCAGAATCGTATTCTGCATCGAGCCGGTCGGAACCGTCACGGCTTGAATGACAAACGTCATTCCGAAAAGTGCCATAATCAGCGTCACGACAAACGATTCTAAATATTCGCGGAAAACGCTTTTCGGCGGTCCGGCGGGCTTCGGGGCTGTTTCTGTAACTTCGGTTTCTGTTTTACTCATTTTAAAAATCGCGAATGCTCGGTTAATTATACGCAATAAAAATTCTTAGGTTTGATTTTCAGCCTTTTTTTCTTTCTTTAATTGTTTCAGCGCCAGATTTGCCGCCATCATCTCGGCTTGCTTTATCGAAGTTCCTTTGCCGCGCACGGCGCCGCCGTCCCACGCGGCTTCGACGTGGAATATGCGATTGTGCGGCGGTCCCGAGGTTTTGATGACGTTGTAAGACGGCGCGTCACGTTTGTCAGCCTGGAGCGTTTCCTGCAATAAAGTTTTATAATCAATCGAAGAGGTCGGCGTCGCGTTGCGAATCTCGTCGGCTAAAATTCTCTGCACGCAAGACCGCGCCGCGACATAACCGCTGTCGAAAAAAATTGCGCCGAGCACGGCTTCAAACGTGTCGGCGAGCAGCGCCTGCTTGCGCCTGCCGCCGGTTTTTTCCTCGCCTTTGCCCATACGCAGAAATTCGCCGAGATCAATTCTCTGCGCCGCCGTCGCCAGCGTTCCGGTGCTGACCAGCCGGTGCTTCATCAGCGTCAAATCGCCCTCGCTGGATGTCGCGTGTTTATTATAAAGCTGCTCGACGACCGCCAGCCCGAGAACGGCGTCGCCGACCAGCTCGAGCGATTCATTCTGCAAACTGCGAGCCGATTCGCCGTTGTCGCCGAACGGCGCATTTTCGTAAGCCCACGAGCGATGCGTCAACGCGCGCTGGAGCAATTCGAGATTTTGAAATTTGTAACCGAGCAGCTGTTCGAGACGGGCAAGATTTTGCGACATAGACGCTATTATAGAAAAACGCTGTAAAAAAGAAAGTCAGACGCCGTAGTTTAGCGTCTGACTCTCATTAAGAAGTTTCTCAAAGACTGTTCACACTTTGAAGATTAGCGAGTTCCTTTCTTTTTCGGCGCGGTCGTTTTAGCCGGCGTCTTGGTCGTGGTTTTCGCTTTTGTCGTCGTTGTCGTCGCCTGTTTCGTCACGCTTGTATCCGCCGTCGTTGACGTTCTGGCGTTCGTCGTCGTGGTGTTGCTGGTCGGCGTCGTGGTCAGCGAACTGGTTGACGAAGGCGTCGTCGCAGTGGTGGTCGTCGGCGTCGTATCGATCACCGGCGTGACCGCGCTGGTCGGGTCGGGCATCGGTTTTCCGGTCAAGCCCGAAACATAAGCGTCGAGACCGTCGGTTTTACCGTCGAAACGGAATCCGTAAAGAACTTTCAGATTGTTGGAAAGAGCTTCCTGATAAGGCTTGTCAGTCGTGGCAAAAGAGCGCGCGCGACCGTAAGCGTCAATCATCCGCTCGGCGTAACCTTTTTGCAGCAAAAGCAATGCTTTGGCTTTATCCGCCAGCACTTTAGCCTCTTCCGGCGTTTTGTCCTTGGCTTCGGCAGCTAATTTGACGCGCTCGTCGTCCAGACGATTGTATTCATCTTTGTAATAATCGCCGATTGCCTGATAGATGAGCGGAAGGTTTTTCGGATTATCCGGCTTGCCCGTATTATACTGGGTCGCTTTGTAAAGATAGGGCAGCGCTTCTTTTTTGTTTTTCTGGTTGAAATACGTGATATAGCCAACCGTGTAGTTCATCCACGCCAGCGCGTTTTCTTTGCTGCCGTAGGCATAGCCGTAAGCGCCGTACTGCGTCGATGTTTTTCCGCCTTCGATTTTTTGAATCGCCTGCCTGGCATAATTTATCGCTTCGGCATTATAAGTATCGACCGGCGGTTTGGCGACGGCTTTGTCAAAACCGATTGACGCGAGCACGAGCGGCACGTCGATTTGGTCCGGAGCGCTCGCCAGAATTTCTTTGCCGCACCGGAAGGCATTATCGGCATTGACGGTTTTCGCATCCTTGACGGCAGTATTGAAACATTCAACATTTTTACCCGATTTCAATGTGCCTTCGAGCTTCGGTACCTGCACCTGCAAATACTTGATAATTTCAGCCTGCTCCGGAGTATTGCACTTGGAAATAAATTCCTTGCCGGCATCGACCGCCGTCTGCTTTTGCTCAGGCGTGCCTTTGTAATTGTCCAACCACTTTTTATACAAACCTTCGCATTCTTCCTGCGCGAAAGCCGGTGCGACGGCGAAAACCATCAGCATCATTCCCAACGACAAAAATTTAAATACTGTTTTCATTACCCTTAATCCTCCAAACTTGTCCGTCTCTGCAAAACTTCTAAACTCTGCGGGAAGTTCCGTATTGCGTAATCTCAGATGTTTTCCCCGAAAAAAACGTTGCTAATCTTGTCGCGGAAATATATACGGATTTCCGCCATTCTTTTTTAAAGAATAACTGTTTTAGATACGGAAAACAAAATAATCACGCAAGTTTAATATATGTGTCAAGCCAAAAATGCGGAAAGAGAAAAGGCAAAAGAGAAAAGGCAAAAGTAAAAAGGCGAAAGAGAAAAGGCAAAAGTAAAAATTCGGAACCTCAGAACTGATAATTGCCAACCGAAATCCAGTATTATCCGTTGCTGTTTCCTGTCTTTTACTTTTGCCTTTTCTCTTTCGCCTTTTGCCTTGTTTTCGTGTCGCCTTATTTATTTGTTTTGACTATGCGCGGGCGCGTCGGCAGAGAGTTGTCCGGCGTTTCCGCCCCGTCGCGTTTGTATTTAATCACGACCGGCGCGAAAGAATTTTTCGCGGCGACTTGTTTGAGTTCCGGTTTTTTTTCCGGCGGCGGAATTTTCTGCACCGGAATTTCTTGCTTTTTAATTTTGACGCCGCTGATGTCGCCTTCGTCGGAGTCTTCGCCTTCCTCGTCGTCGAGCAGAGCGGAAGTCTGCGCGTTGATTTTCGGCTGCGGCTTGACCAGTTCGAGCGGAGTTTTGGCGATGAATTCGCGGCGCTCGTCTTTAAAACGATAGCTTATCGCCTGATAAATTTTTCCGGCGATTGCCGAAGCGTATTTGCCGCGCTCCGATTGCCCGCGCGTGATGACGACGACGGCGATTTGCGGATTGACGGCGGGCGCGACCGAAGCGAAAAGCCCGACCCACGAACCTTGCCCGATACACGAGCCGGTTTTTCCGGCGACGTTCAGTTCCGCGCCGTTCGAGCGCCGCGCCGTGCCGTAGGTGACCGCGCCGATCATTCCCGGCAGAACGCCTTGCAGATTCTGGGCGGAAAAATTGATTTGCCGGCGCATCTGCCCGCGAAAATTCGCTTTTTCGATTTTCGTGCGCGGAATTTGCGGAACGACTAATTTTCCGCCGTTGGAAATCGCCGAAACCATCACGGCGAGCTGCAGGGGCGTTACTTCAAAATCGTCGCCGTGCGAATAAATGCGCGGGTTGCGGTTGCCGAACGGCAGTTTTCCGGCGGTTTCGCCGTCGGCATTGATGCCGGTCGGCTCGCCCAAGCCGAGCATTCGGGCGTAGGAAATCATTTTTTCGTTGCCGACGCCCGTAACGCCGACGCGCTGAAAATAAGCGTTGTTGGAAAACGCCAGCGCGTCGCTTAAATCCATCGGAAACGGGCGCGTGCGAATCTCGCCGGTCGAAGCAATCACTCTTTCGTTTAAACCGGCGACGCCCGTCACGAGCTTTATCGTCGAACACGGTTTAAAACCTTTACGAATCGCCCAATCCTGATTGACGATGGATAGAACTTTTCCGGTTTGCGGTTCTAAAACGACGACCGTTCCGGCGTGATTGCCGAGCGCGTTGACGGCGGCGCGGCGAATCTCCAAATCCTCGCCTTCCGGGTTGTCGTTCGAGATATTTTCCAGCGTTTCGGTTTTCAGATTGCGCTCGAAGGCGCGGCGGCGCGCTTCCGCCTCGCGGGCGGCTTGCTGGCGGCGGCGGCGTTCTTCCTGCGCGGCTTGCTGGCGCGCCAATTCCGCTGCCCGCGCTTCATCGCGACGTCTCTCGTCGGCGCGCTCGCGCTGCTCCTGCATTTGTTTTTTATTTTCGGCTTCGCGCGCCGATTCGGCTCGGGTCGGTTTCTTTGAGTTTTTGTCCTGTTTTTCGACTTTGTTTTTATCCTGTTTCGACGCGGATTTTCTCGCCTGCGCCTGCACGTTTGCCGTCAGCGCGGCGAGAAATAAAATTAAAAACAATCCGAAGACACGGTTAAAATACAACTTTTCGGCGGAAAAAAACATCGTCTTTACCTCTTCCTGGTTTTTTGAAATTGTTTGGGTGTTTTGAGGAGAGTTTAAAGCAAAAATGAGCAAGTCCGTAGATTTGATGCTCGAAAAGTGTTTGCTCTAAGCCAAACAAGACTATAACATTTGAGACGAGAGAACGGCAAGGAAATTCGGAAGGCAAAAGTAAAAAAATAAAAGTCAGGCGAAAGCCCATCGGCAAAAGACAATTGACAACGGACATATGAATTTTTTCAACACATTCCGCGGCAGACTTCTTATCGTTTTGGCGTGTCTGTTGATTGCCACGCTCGGCGTTCAGTATTTTATTAATTTGCAGACCGAAAGGCGCAACAAGCGCTATCGCGAGCGACAGGAGCAAGCGCTGGTTGCCGGCATCGCGCTCGGCTTTAACGGGATGCAGTCGCGCGACCGTTTGAGCGACATCGTCAAACAGGAAAATCAGAGGTTTTTTGATGAGAGCATCACTAATCGCATTAAAGATATTATCGTCATTAACGACAAATGGCAGGTTTACGACAGCTTAAATCCCGATTACCAGGAAACCGAAGACGAAAACGGCAACACGATTTATAAAAATCTGAAGGATTTGCAGGATTTGCCGCCGCTGCTGGACGCCGAGCGGCTGGGCGCGGACAAGGAAAATTTTCCGAACGCCGGAAAAGTGGAAAGCGAGACCGACGAAGCCGAAGCGCACGCGATTCCGATTCAGACGGATCAGGGACGTTTTTACGTGATGGTGCTTTTGAAAACCAATCGCGCGAAAGCCGCCTGGAATGCGGCGCGACCTTTATTTTACACGCTCAGCATTTTTTCCGTCTCGACGATTATCACGATTTTTCTGGTCTGGCGTTTTACGCGCCCGATTGCCAATCTGTCGGACGCCGCCAAAAGAATCGCCGACGGCGATTTGACGGTGCGCGTGCCGCACGATAAACGCTCGGACGAGATGGGCAGGCTGGCGTCGCGTTTTAACGAAATGACGGCGGAACTGGAAAAGAAAAGCGAGCTGGAAACGATGCTGCAAGAGGCGGAAAAAAGCGCGGTCGTCGGGCGGCTCGGCTCGGCAATCGCCCACGAAATCCGCAACCCGCTTAATTACATCAACCTGACGCTCGACCATCTGCGGGCGAAATTCGCGCCGGAAGAAGCCGGCAAACGCCGCGATTTTGAAAAGCTGACGCTTCAATTGAAATCCGAAGTCGCGCGCATTAATCAGCAAATTACCGATTTTTTAAGTTATTCGCGCCCGCCGAAATTAAATTTAGAAACGACCGATTTGAAAACGGTCGTGAAAGATTCGCTCAGAATCGTCGAAGCCGAAGCCCGCGAGCAGCACATAAATATAAATTTTGCCGAAAACGGCGGCGCGCCGAAAGTTTTCGGCGACGCCGAATACCTGCGCTCGGTTTTCAACAATCTTTTTATCAACGCCGTGCAGTCGATGGCGACGAACGGCGGAAATCTGAACGTTTCGATTGAGCCGCTCGACGCTTACGTGAAAATCGAAGTCGAAGATACCGGCAGCGGCATTCCGGAAGAAAATCTATCGAAGATTTTCGAGCCGTATTTTTCGACCAAAGAGACCGGAACGGGTTTAGGCTTGGCGATTGTCAAACGAGTTGTCGACGAGCACCGCGGCGTTATCGGCGTCGAGTCGAAAATAAACGAAGGCACGACCTTTACGGTTCGTTTGCCGAAGGCTTAACTGCCCGCTTTCAGGTTATCGACGGTTTGAATCGCGCCGGCAATGTCGCCTTTGAAAACGATTTTTCCCGCGCGGTCGATAACAAACGTGGTCGGGTAAACGCTGACGCCGAAATTTTCGGGCATATCCGCGTCCGGCGCCACGACGACCGGAAACGAATAACCTTTGGCTTTGATTAAGTCGAAGGCTTCGCCCGGTTTATCTTCGGCGAGCGGTTTATCGACGGCGAAAATCATTACGGACGAATCCGTTTTATATTTGTCGTAGACGGTTTGAACCTGCGGAAATTTCTCGAAACAAATGCCGCATCGGGTGTGCCAGAAATCGAGCAGCACGATTTTATCCCGAAAATTCTCGCCGCTAATCAGATTTTTTCGCTCGTCCAGGGCGACAAATTTGGCAGTTAAATCCTGCTGCTGTGCCGCCGCCGCCGGAGCGACGCGCCCGGTAAAAGTTCCGAAATTTAATTTGTGAAGCCACAGGTCGTATCCCTGATTAAACATATAAACGGCAATCGCAAAGCCGAGCAAAGCGGCGGGCAGGCGCGCCGGTTTTTTTACCTTGACGCACAATAATCCGAAAACGATACCGAGAAAATGAAGCAGTAAATCCGGCAGCGTAACCAGCGATTCTTCAAACGCGATTATTCTGGCGGGCAGGCGAACAATCAGCAGACCAAACGCCAGGGCGAGAAAAATTCTTCGCGCCGACAGGCTTTTTTCGAATTTGAAAAGACAATAGATAGTTACAAAAAAGTAAGCCGTAAAGCCGACCAGCGAAGAAGTTTGAAAATTAATAAAACCTCTCAGCGGCGAAACGGCAAGAGACAGCAAAAGCGAAACAAACGCGATTAAAAGAAGCGGTTTGACGTTTTTATAACTCATCACTGACCTCAATAAAAAAAGCGCGCAACGATTGCTCGTCAGGCGCGCTTTTTGGCTTGTTACCTGTAGCAACCGCTGCCGTTACAGGGAAAATCCCACAATATTCCGCAGCCGCTGGTCGATTTTTCGCAGGCGGAAACCGGGAGACACGTGCCGCCGTCCGTATAAGGACAGGCATCGGCGTAACCGATATAACATTTGCAGCGCGGCGCGAGATTATCCTCTTCCGCCGCCGCCGATTCCTTACTCTTGCCGCCGAGTTCGAAAAATATTTCCTTTCCGGTTTCTTTGGAAAACACCTCGAACACGCTCGCCGTCATTTGCCGCAGCGGTTCTGCCACTTTGGCTTTCCATAAAGAGTCTTTGGGTGAGATTTGAAATATTTCCGGGTTAATTGAAGACGCGGCGGAGATGAGAAAAAATTTCTGGTCTTTGGTTAATTCGTCGCGCTCGACCAAATTTAACGCGATATGTAGTTTCCAAAGCTCGCTTTTTTCTTTGGCTGAAAAATTTGCAAACATCTGTTTTCGCCGGGACAGAGAAAGCTCGGAAATTTTTTGATATTTTTGCAAAATTTCAATTTCGCCCGTGCCTGCGCCCGGATTAAAAAGTAATTCGCCCACTTCTTGTTTTGAGAATACGGATGTCGCGTTGACTAAAAGCATCTGCATCGTCTGGATTTTTTCCGGCTTCGGGTTGCCGGAAGCGTCCGCCGCCGGTGTCCGGTAAGTTTCCGGTTTAGCGGATGAAGCCGTCTCTAAAAATACTTCCCGCTGCCGCTCATTCAAGTCCGGATGCTTGAGCAGAAAAAGAGCGAAATGAATTTTCCAAAAGCGGCTTTTTTCCGCGGCGGAAGCCTCGCTGAAAGATTTCTTTTGCTGCGCCGGCGGTAACGAAGAAATTTTTACATAGGTTTGTAAAGCGTCGTCTTCTTCGATGTTGATTCGAGCGGTTTTGCTGTCAGAAGAAACTGCTTTTTGAGCATTAATGTCGGCAGGCACAAAACTGCCGAGGATCCCGATGAGTAAAAAGGCAAAAAACATCGGCGTATGTTTTTTCATTGCTTACAGTCCTCCGAGATGTTATAGGTTGATAGATAAGAGCAGAAACAGGGAAAGAAACCCGCAAGCAGAAGAATACAGCGTTCAAGGAACGTGGGTCCATTCCTTCTTACTTTATCTGGAATATGATTATATACTACAAACTTGTTTAATAAACAAGCATTTTTTGCGCGCGGGCGGGCGAAAAAAGCTTTTATCGGCGACAGGCGCCGCCGGCGCGGAATCGTAATTAATCGTAATTAAATGAAGGCGCGGCGCTTATGTTGCGGAGGCGGAAAGTCCGATAATTTTTTATGATGAAAACATTTCGAAACGGAAAGTATCCTCATTAGTCCGAATGAAACTTTTACTGATATAACCGGCGACTTTATCAGGTTTTATAACGAAAGTTTTGGTAAAGTTAAAAGACAGAAATTATTTATTCTTTTAATTTATGGCAAGAAAAGCAATCTTAGTCGTTGACGACGAGAAAAGTCAGCGCGAAATTCTGGAGATGATTTTGTCGGGCGAAGGCTACGACGTGACGACCGCCTCATCGGGCGAAGCGGCTTTGAAATTTGTCGCCGACCGCCGGTTTGACCTCGTGCTGTCGGATTTGAAAATGACGGGTATGAGCGGCATCGATTTGCTGAAAGAACTGGTCGCTTACGATAAATCGATTATGGTCATTTTGCTGACGGCGCACGGCACGGTCGATTCGGCGTTTGAAGCGAAAGACCTCGGCGCGTTCGCCTATCTGCAAAAGCCTTACGACCGCGAAAAGCTTCTGGAAACCGTTTCGCGCGCGCTCAATAAACTGACGCAGCTCGACACGGAAATCGTCTCGGTTTCGCCGGAAATGGACAAGGTGAAAAAGCTGATTCTGAAAGTGGCGAAATCGAATTCGACCGTTTTGATTCGCGGCGAATCGGGAACGGGAAAAGAATTGATTGCGCGCTCGATTCATCAAAACAGCCCGCGCGCGAGCGAGGTTTTCCAGGCGGTCAACTGCGCCGCGATTAACGAAAATCTGCTCGAATCCGAGCTTTTCGGGCACGAAAAGGGAAGCTTTACCGGCGCGGTCGGCGAAAAGAAAGGCTTGTTTGAAGTCGCCGACGCCGGCAGTCTGTTTCTGGACGAAATCGGCGAGCTGGATATTTCGCTGCAAGCGAAAATCCTGCGCGCCTTGCAGGAAAGACAAATCCGGCGCGTCGGCGGCACGCGCGAGCTGAACGTAGATGTGCGCGTCGTCGCGGCAACGAACCGCGATTTGCTGAAAATGACGCAGGACGGGCGCTTTCGCGAAGATTTGTATTATCGCCTGAACGTCCTTTCCATCGAGATTCCGCCGCTGCGCGAGCGTCAATCGGACATCCCGGTTTTGATCGATTTCTTTATAAAAAAACACACGAAAAACAGCTCGCAGAAAATTAAAGGCTTGGACGCGAGCGCGCGCAAGCTTTTGCTCGATTACGCATATCCGGGCAACGTTCGACAGCTCGAATCGGCAATCGAGCGCGCCGTTCTGCTGGCGGAAGGCGACACGATTACACTCGACGATTTGCCGCCCGAAATGCAGTCGACCGAACGCGCCGGCGTTTCCGGAAACGGAGACGTGAATTTTAAACTGCCGCCGAACGGCATTAATTTCGAAGAAGTCGAGCGCAGCTTGATTTTGCAGGCGATGGACCGAACCGATTACAACATCACGAAAGCCGCCAAACTGCTCGGCTTGACGTTTCGCACGCTGCAATATCGCCTGGAAAAATTCGGCATCAAGCGCGACGGCGACGCGCCGGAAGAAGCCGAAGAATAATAATATTTCGCAAACAAATTAAAACGGGACGGGCAGGATGGTCAGGATAAACAATTTGATTTATCCTGTAAATCCTGCCCATCCCGTTTTAACTTTTCAGGGAGAATTTTTAGGAAGAATGATAAAGCAACGTCGTCAGAAAAAAAATTGTTTGCGAACAATCGTTTTATTAGCTTTTTTGCTATTCGTTTCCGGCTCGCAAGCCGCCGAAGCGACGCATCCGCTTGACCCGCTCGACCAGAGCGAGATTGCGAGCGCGGTTAAAATTCTGCAAGCCGCGCCGAATTTTCCGAAAACGGCGCTTTTTTCCACGGTCGTTTTAAACGAGCCGCCGAAGACGGAAGTTTTAAGTTTCAAAACCGGCACAAAGTTTCGCCGCGAGGCTTTCGCCATCGTTTTAGACCGCGCCGCCAACAAAACTTTTGAGGCGACGGTCGATTTGCGCGCCGGAAAAATTTTAGCGTGGAAAGAGATTCCGGGCGTGCAGCCGCTGGTTTTTATGGAAGAATACGAAGTTTTGCCCGACATCGTGAAAGCCGACAAGCGCTGGCAGGAAGCGATGCGCAAACGCGGCATCACGGATTTTGAAAAAGTCGCGGTCGACGGCTGGGCGGTCGGGCAAGCGCCGTCGCAGTTTTCGGGCAGACTCTTGCGCGCGCTTTCGTATTTCAAAGGCGATTCGGCAAATTATTACGGTCGCCCGATTGAAGGCGTCGTCGCCATCGTCAATATGAACACGCGCACGGTCGTCGACGTGACCGACACGGGCGTCGTTCCGGTTTCCAGAACGAGCCAGGATTTCGACGAAAAATCCGTCGGGAAACTGCGCGAAAAGCCGAAGCCTTTGCTGATCACGCAGCCCGAAGGCGCGAGCTATCAAATCAGCGGAAACGAGGTCGCGTGGCAGAAATGGCGTTTTCGCTACACGATGCACCCGCGCGAAGGCTTGGTTCTGCACACCGTCGGCTATGACGACGAAGGAAAAACCAGACCGATTTTGTATCGCGCGTCGCTTTCCGAAATGGTCGTGCCGTACGGCGACCCGGACGAAAACTGGCGCTGGCGCGCGGCGTTCGACGTCGGCGAATACAGCGTCGGGCGGCTCGCCAGCCCGCTCGAACCGAAGCTCGACGCGCCGGAAAACGCGCAGTTGATTGACGCCACTTTCGCCGACGATTCGGGAAAACCGTATGTGCTGGAAAAAGCGGTCGGGATTTACGAGCGCGACGGCGGGATTTTGTGGAAGCATTTCGACACGGTTTCGGGCAAAAACGAAACGCGCCGCGCGCGCGAGCTGGTGATGTTTTTCGTCGCGACCATCGGCAATTACGATTACGCCGTCAATTACGTTTTCAAGCAGGACGGCTCGCTCGAAGTCGATCTGGCGCTGACCGGAATTATGCTGGCAAAAGGCGTCAAGGAAAAACGCGCCGACGAAAATCATTCGATGATGACGGAAAATTCCGGACATCTGGTCGCCGAAAACATCGTCGCGCCGCATCACCAGCATTTTTTCAGCTTCCGGCTGGATTTCGACGTCGACGGCACGAATAATTCCGTGACCGAGATGAACACGAGCGCGATGCCGAGCGGGGCGAATAATCCATATTTAAACGGCTTTGTAATGCGCGAGAGCGTTTTCAAAAAAGAATTGGAAGCGCAGCGAAAAATGGATATGCAAGCCGCGCGCGTCTGGGCGGTGATGAACCCGTCGGCGAAAAATTCTCTGGGGCACAACACGAGTTTTATTTTGGCTCCGGGCGCAAATTCGCTGCCGTATATCGCGCCCGAAGCGCTCGTCCGAAAACGCGCTCAGTTTATCAACAATCATTTCTGGGCGACGCGCTACAACGCGGCGGAAATGTTTGCCGCCGGAGTTTATCCGAATCAAAGCAAAGGCGGCGACGGCTTGCCGCAGTTTGTCGCCAACGACGAGGCGATTGAAAACACGGACGTTGTCGTCTGGTACACGCTCGGCGTGACGCACATTCCGCGACCGGAAGAATGGGCGGTGATGCCGGTCACGCACGTCGGTTTTAAAATGATTCCGGGCGGATTTTTCAGCCGCAATCCGGCGCTGGATGTGCCTCGATAGAAGAAAATCTATGAGATTACACATCAAGCTTCTCGGCTTTATTTACACGGGAATAGCTGTGCTTTTCGGGCTGGCGACGCTGCTTTTTATCGCCTTCGCGCTGTTCGGGAAAAACGCTCCGGCAGGCGGTTTGACGGTTATCGGTATTTTTGTCGGTTTGACGCTGTGGTTTTTGCAGACCGGACTGGGACTTTGGAAGCTTCGTCGCGGCGCGCGGTTGATGGCTCTGATTGTCGCTTTTGTGTTTATGATTGTCCTGAACGGCGCGTTGTTATTTGCCGACGGCGGTAATTTCGCGCGCTCGACCGGACAGAAGATTTTTCACCTGTCCGGAATAGCCATCGGTTTATACACGGTCGGCGTTTTACTTTTTCCCGGCTCAGGCGGCGCTTTTCAGGAATAAATTCCGGCACAAGCCATTGAAATAAAATAGTAAGCAAGGAAATATCATTGATTTCCGGCATCAAATCAATGTCCGAGTTTGGATATATTTTTATCAGGGAGAAACGTGATGGGCGAATGGTTTTCGATTTTGAGTCTGGCGCTCGGTTCGGCGTGGACTTCGGGCATTAATCTCTACGCGACCGTGACGGTTCTCGGGCTTTTGCAGCGATTCGGCGCGACGAAATTGCCCGGCGGGCTGGAGGTGCTCGACAACTGGTGGATTATCGGCATCGCCGGATTTTTGTATCTGGTCGAATTTGTCGCCGACAAAATTCCGTATGTCGATAGCGTCTGGGACGTAATTCACACGTTCATTCGCGTTCCGGCGGGCGCGATAGTCGCCTATGCGGCGACGAATAATCTCGACCCGAGCGTTTCCGTAATTGCTACATTGCTCGGCGGCGGCTTGGCTTTTTCTTCGCACGGAACGAAAGCGGCGCTGCGCGCGACGGCGAATCTTTCGCCCGAACCGGTTTCGAACTGGGCTTTGTCGTTTATCGAGGACGGGATTGCGATCATCGGCTCGTTTCTCGCGGTTTTCGCGCCCGCTATAATCGCCGTCGTGCTCATCGTTTTTCTGGTAATCTTTTTCTGGCTGATGCCGAAATTTCTGCGGGCGACGAGGAAAATGGCGAACGGGACGCGTTCGTTTTTTACGGGCAAAGGTTTTCGCGACGTATCACGCAAGACCGGCTGAATAAAAACGTTCTGTGCCTGAAACTTTCCGAGAGGAGGAATTTATGGGAAAAGCCAAATTTATCGTCGTTTTGTTGGTTGCGTTTTCAGCCGCTTGTGTGAACAAAGGGAACGGCGATTACAGCAGCAGCAGCAGTAATGCCAATGCAGCCCCGAAGTCGCAAAACGACCGAATGACTGCCGCGAACACCACCAAAATGAGTAATTTAATTGGCGGCGGCGGCGGTGGCGGCGGCGAGCGCGAAGAATCGGCGCTGATTCAGCAAGTCTCGCTCAATCAAGCCGAAAACAGCCAGAATCAGCCGGTTCAGATTGAGCGAAAAATTATTCGCCACGCCGACCTGAATCTGGAAGCGAATTCGCCCGAAGAATCGATGACGAAAATCACCGCCATCGCCGGAAGCAAAGGCGGTTTCGTCGTTGAATCGCAACAGAGCAGCAGCGAAGTGAAAGCGACGGCGGAGCGCGACATCGTGACGATGACCGTACGCATTCCGGCGGCGCGGTTTAACGAGACGCTCGACGAAATTCGCAAAACCGCCAGCCGCGTGATCGTCGAAAACGTCAAGGGCGAAGACGTGACCGAAGAATTTATCGACATCGAAGCGCGTCTGAAAACCGAGACAGCGCTCGAACAGCAGTTTCTCGAAATAATGAAACAGGCAAAATCGGTCGAAGACGCGCTGAACGTTCAGCGCCAGCTCGCGCAGGTGCGCGGCGAGATTGAAAAGGTCGAAGGCAGACGTCGCTTTCTGGAATATCAATCGAGCCTTTCGACCATCAAAATTCGCCTGCAAACGCCTACCGCTTTTTCCGCCAATTCATCGGGTTTTTCCTCGCAGCTCGGAGAGGCTTTCGGCAAAGGCTTCGACTCGGCGCTCGGTTTTATTCTCGGGCTGGTCACGTTTGCGACCGCGATTTTGCCGTTTCTGCTGCTGGTTGTTTTGCCGCTCGCGCTCGTTATAAGATACTTCTTAAATAAACAGCGCAAGCAGAAAATGGCGAGCGAGATTGCGCGCGAGGAAATTAAAAACGAGTAACGATGGAGAGACTTTTTCAAATATTAGCGGTGATTCTAGCCGGAGTCGCCGCGTTTTTTTTGTGGCGCGGAAACTGGGACGCCGGTTTTGTCTCGGCGGTTTTCGGCGCGGTTTGCTTTTTTCTGAGCGTTCGTTTTCAGGTCAGGGAAAGATTGAAAATTCGAGACGCGGAAAGGGAAGCGGAAAGAGAAAAAGAAGAATTAGCCGCAGAAAAGGAAACGATGAACGATGAATGATGAACCCGAAACGACGAACGAGGAATAATTAATTTATCGTTCCGCGTTTCGCGTTCCGCGTTCCGCGTTTTTTAATTATGGCAAGAATAGTTTTGGCAACCTTCGGCTCGCTCGGCGATTTGCATCCGATGCTGGCGCTGGCAATCGAGCTGCGCCGGCGCGGGCACGAGATTGTCATCAACACTCTGGAAGTTTACCGCGAAAAAATCGACACGCTCGGCTTCGAGTTTTTTTCCATGCGTCCGAACGTCCATCCGGAAGACGACCGTGAACTGGCGCGCGAAATAATGGACGCCAAAAAAGGCTCGGAAAAATTACTGCGGGAAATCCTTCTGCCCAATATCCGCCCGATGTATGAAGATTTGACCAAAGCGGTCGCGGGCGCCGATTTGCTTGTCAGCGGCGAGGTGGTTTTCGCCGCTAAACCGGTTGCCGAAAAGACCGGAATCAAATGGGTTTCGACGAGTCTCGCGCCGGCGTCGTTTCTTTCGGCTCACGACCCGTTTCTGCCGCCGACCGCGCCGTGGCTCAAACATTTTCGATTTCTGCCCGCCGGTTTTCACCGGATGATTTTCGGCTTGGCGCGCCGGATGGTGCATAACTGGTCGGGCGATTTCCGCGCGTTTCGCCGCGAGCTCGGGCTGGAGGAAAACAGCAATCCGCTGTTTGACGGGAAATTTTCCGAGCGGCTTCATCTGGCGTTATTTTCGAAGATTTTGGGAAAGACGCAGCCGGATTGGCATTCGCCGACCTTGCAGTGCGGTTTTTGTTTTTACGACGGGCAGCAGGATTTGGGAAAAATGCCGGAAGGCTTACAGGAATTTCTCGATGCGGGCGAGCCGCCGGTTATTTTTACGCTCGGTTCGGCGGCGGTGATGGACGCGCGCGATTTTTTCGAGCAGAGCGCCGAAGCGGCGCGGATTTTGCAGCGGCGCGCCGTTTTGCTTTACGGGATTTTTAACGAGCCGCCGAAAACGACGCTGGACGCCGGCGTCGTCGCCTTTGATTACGCGCCTTATTCGCTGGTTTTTCCGCGAGCGGCTGGCGTCGTGCATCAGGGCGGCGTCGGCACGACGGCGCAGGTTTTGCGCGCCGGAGTTCCGCATCTTTTTATGCCTTACTCGCACGACCAGCCCGACAATGCGGCGCGTTGCGAGCGGGCGGGCGTGGCGCGAGTGATTTCGCGCGATGATTACAAGGCGCAGAATGCGGCGGACGAATTGCGAAAGCTTCTTTCCGATTCGAGTTATAAATCAAACGCTATCGAAGCCAAACGCATCGTAGATGCCGAGCGCGGCACGCAGATGGCGTGTGACGCGATTGAAGAAATGTTAAAATAAAATTAGTGTCGGGAAAGAAAACAGTCGGGGAAATCGATGCGCCGGTTTTGAATTTTAAATTCTAAATTCTGAATTGATTGGCAAACGAGTTTTCCGAAATAATTTAGAATTGATAATTTAAAACTTAAAATGCGTTTGATTTGTCTTTTGCAAAATTTCCTGATTCGTGGCGACGAATAAAATAACTTCTTTTAAAAAATTGTGAGCAAACTGAAACATCTTTTGGACGACAATAAAGACTGGGCGCGGCAGATGACCGAAAGCAAGCCGGATTTTTTTGAGAGCCTCGCGCGGCTGCAAAATCCGCAATATCTGTGGATCGGCTGCTCGGACAGCCGCATTACGCCGGCGGTCAGCATCGGTCTGCTGCCGGGCGAGCTTTTCGTGCATCGAAACATCGCCAATCTGGTCGTGCATACCGATATGAATTGCCTTTCGGTGATGCAGTTTGCCGTCGAAGCCTTGAAGGTCAAACATATTATCGTCTGCGGTCATTACAATTGCGGCGGCGTTATCGCGGCGTTTGAAAACGCGCGATTGGGTTTGATTGACAACTGGCTGCGGCATATTCAGGACATCGCCAAGGATTTCAAGGATTTGCTGGACGCCGCGCCGACCAAAAACGAAAAACTCGACTTGTTGTGCGAGCTGAACATCGTTGAACAGGTGATGAACGTCGGCGAAACGACCATTTTACAGGACGCTTGGATGAACGGGCAGAATGTGTCGGTTCACGGCTGGATTTATCGGCTCGACGAAGGAATTTTTCAGGATTTGAACGTGACGATTGAGAGCCTCGCGGATTTGGCTGAATTAAGAGAAAAATCTTTAACGAAACGTAAAAAAATTGGAGTCGGAAAATGAGAAAACTGACCTTTATCTTACTTTTGGTTTCGCTTATCGCGCCGAACGCTTTCGGGCAGATGTCCCGCAAACCGACGCCGACGCGCGAGCCGGTTGGGGCGATGTCGAAAAAGCCGGACAACTTGAAACGCGCTTTAAATGAAGTCAAAACGCAGGCGGATTTTGATTCGATTGCGCGCACCTATCATCAGGGAACGCCGTTCGCCTTGCCGCACGCGATGTTTGTCATCGACCGTAAAAATAAAAACAAAATTTATTACGTCAACTCGCAGCGTTTTCGTTTTCACAAGGATTTTCTTTTGGCGAGTTATCTGGTCGCGCGCGGCGAAGACGTTTTCAAGCCGATTTACATCGACGAAAACCGCCGCTTTATCGTCGGCACCCTCGCGTGGCAAAAGCCGGTCGAAAAATTTACCTGGGAACTTTGGGAAGGCGATTTGGCGACCGCCGAACACATCAAACTCGCCAACGACGTCATCAACAAATCTTTTTTTCAGGCGGTTTTCTACAAGCCGAATTCGATCCGGCAGGAAGACGTTTCGGCTGATCTGGGCATCGAACGCGTTTTGCAAAGCGACATCGCCAAAAATCAGGAATATCTGGCTCTGAACACGGGCAAGGCGATCGGGCGCATTCACGTTATCGAAAAGCTGGACGACACGGTCGAAATCGGCGACAACGAAATTCTGGTTTTAAAGGAATTGCCCCTGAATCTTCCGCCCGTGCGCGGAATTATCGTCGCCAAGCCTTCGACGCCGCTTTCGCACGTCAATATTCTGGCGAAAGACTGGAACATTCCGAACGTTTATATTAAGGACGCCGACAAGCTTTTCAAAGAATTCGACACCTATTGGGTCAATCTGGAAGCGGATTTAACCGATTATAAAATAAAAAGAATAGCCGACTACGAACCGGGAAAAGCGCCGCCGCTGCCGAGATCGCCGGACACGCAAGTTCCGCCCGTTAATCTAAATGCCAAAAAGTTAGCCGCTCTCGGCGAGATGCGCAAAAAAGACAGCGTCATTTACGGCTCGAAAGCGGCGAATCTGGGCGAGATGCTCAACGCGAAAGTGCCCGGCTTTATCGTGCCCGACGGTTTTTCAGTGCCTTTCTACTGGTATGACCAATTTATAAAGGAGAACGGCATCGACAAAATTATTCTGGAATTGATTGACAATAATGATTTTGTTCACAACCCGCGCATTCGCCGGCAGAAATTGGAAGAACTGCGCTCGCAGATTCAGAACGGAAAATTTGACGAAGATTTAAAACAACAGATTATCCGGAAATGGCGCACGCAGCTCGGCGGAAAATCGGTTTTCGTGCGCAGCTCTTCAAACTCGGAAGATTTGCCGAATTTTTCCGGCGCCGGGCTTTATTCGAGCGTGGCGAACGTGAAGGAAGAAGAAAAGCTGATCGAAGCCGTCAAAAAAGTCTGGGCTTCGCTCTGGAAATTCGAGGCTTACGAGGCACGTGTGCGCAACTACGTCAGCCAGACGGACGTTTATATGTCGGCGCTGATACAACACAGCGTGGATATGGACCGGGGCGGCGTGATGATTACCAAAGACCCGTTTGACGATGAAAACGAAAACGCGGTTTATATCAGCGTGGTGTGCGGTCACAACTCGAAAGTAGTCGATAACAAAGGCATTCCCGAACAGATTCTGTTTAACCCGAAATCGAACTCGGTTATCCTGATGACTTTTTCGCAGCAGGAAAACGCCTTCATTTTTGACGAAAGCGGCGGTTTAAAGGAAACCGCCGACAAGTGCGCGGATAAATCCTCGAAACGAATTCTGACCAACGTGCAATCGAGAAATCTGGCGAAAACGGCTCTGAATATCAAGCGCGTTTTCGGCGGCAAAAAAGAGCAGGACATCGAATACGGATTTATCAAAGGACAGCTTTACGTCGTGCAGGCGCGCCCGTATATCGAGAAAAAATAGTATGAAAAAAGCATTAGTTACCGGATTTTTGGCTTTCGGAGTGGCGGCTTGCGGAAATCCGGCGCAGGTTGCGACGCCGCCGAACGCGAATAACACAAACGTTTCGATCCGGCAAAACGCGAATTCGCTCGTTACTTCGAGCCATTCGCCGGACAAAACACAGGGCGCAAGTAACGCGGCGCAAAACGGCGCGCCGAAAACTCAAACCGAAAGCCCGATGGCGAAAGCGATTGACGTTTCGGCATTCACCGCCGACATCGAAAAAGCCGAAAAAGATTACAAGGCGAAACAGACCGACGCGAAAGCGAAAGAAACTCTGGCGCAGGCATATTTTACGCGCGCTTTCGCGCTGACCGAAGCGGCGCAGTACCGGGCGGCGCTCGGCGATTTTCGCAAAGGCTTAAAGCTCGATTCCGCTAACAAGGACGCCAGAGCGATGCACGACCGCATCCTCAGCATTTTTCAGAGCATCAATCGCGAGCCGCCGAAAGAAGGCGAAGAGCCGCCGCCGATGCCGTTTAACAAAGGCTGATAAATCAAGGCGGAAGCGTTTATTAATGCCAAACGGAAAATGCAGAGCGCAAAATAAAAACTTTCTTTAAATTTTGCATTCTCGACGTTTATTCATTTTCGCCCGACGCCGAAATAGTTCGCTGCTGGACAAACACTCGCTGCAAAAATTAAACTATTAATTTTGTAATACATCAAAAATTTAGACCAGACGACGGAGATTTAAGAATGGCACTTTCAGCAAATGATATTCGCAAAGGCATGGTGATTGTTTTCGAGGGCGCGCCGTGTAAAGTGATGGAATTTCGGCATCACACGCCCGGCAACCTGCGCGCGATGGTGCAGGCGCGGCTCAGGAATCTGCGGACGGGAAGCTCGTTCGAGCATCGTTTTCGCTCGAACGACACGCTCGAACGCGCGACGATGGAACAGCACAATATGGAATATCTGTATTCCGACGGCTCGCAGCATCATTTTATGAACGGGGAAACTTACGAGCAAATCGCGCTCTCGGAAGAAGAGTTGGGCGACGCGGCGCAGTGGCTGATGCCCGGCTTGAAGCTCGAGGTCGAATTTTACGAAGGCTCGCCCATCGGCGTCAAGCTGCCCGATTCGATGGAACTGGTCGTCACCGAAACCGACCCGGTGCTGAAAGGCGCGACCGTTTCCAATTCAAACAAACCCGCCAAGCTCGAAAACGGCGTGACGCTGACCGTGCCGCCGTTTATTACCGAAGGCGAGCGCATTCGCGTCAACCCGACCGAATCCAGATATATCGAACGCGTTAAATAGTCCAGAGAGTCTAGAGAGTCCGGAGAGTCGCGAGTCAGATTGAAATTTCCTTTTGACTCTCCAGACTCTTGACTCTCCGGACTCTCCAGGCTAAAAAATGTTCCTACTTTACAGCCTTCTGCTCGCCATCGGTTTTCTCGCTTTTCTGCCGCGATTTCTTTTTCAAAAAAAATACGCGGCAAGCTTCAGCGAGCGTCTGGGAAATCTGCCGGATTTCGACGCCGAAGAGCGACCGGTCGTCTGGCTGCACTGCGTTTCGGTCGGCGAAACGCAAGCCGCGCGACCGCTGGTCAGAGAGCTTCTCGAAAAATTTCCCGAATATAAATTAGTCGTTTCGACGACGACTCTCGCCGGGCAGCGGCTGGCAAAGGAAATTTTTGCCGCCGATGCCGCAATGGTTTTTTATTTTCCGTTTGATTTTCGTTTCGCCGTGCGCCGCGTGCTGCGAAAAATTCAGCCCGCCGTCGTTTTATTGATGGAAACCGAAATCTGGTTGAATTTTCTGCGCGAAGCGAGCCGTTCCGGCGCGAAGATTGCCATTGTCAACGGGCGTTTGTCCGCCAAATCGGCAAATCGCTACGGCTGGATTCCGAAAACAATCCGCCGCGTTCTGCATCACGTCGATTGGGCTTTGATGCAGAGCGCGGCGGACGCCAAACGTTTGATGGCGCTCGGCATCCGCAACACGAAAGTGAAAGTCACGGGAAACGTCAAATTCGACCAGCAGTTTAATGAAACGGAAAACGATTTGACCGGCAAACTAGGCGAGCGTTTCGCCGTTTCCGCCGATGCGCCTTTAATCGTGGCGGCAAGCACGCACGCGCCGGAAGAAAAATGGATTCTCGAGGCTTTCAAAACGGTTTACAAAACTGCGGGCGACAAACTGCCGCGCCTGATGATTGTTCCGCGCCACCCGGAGAGATTTGCCGAAGTCGCCGAAATAATAAAAAAATCCGGTTTTGATTGGGCGCGGCGCGGCGAAAAGCCTTCGGCGCGCGATAAGGTCGCCGAAATAATTTTGCTCGACAGCATCGGCGAGCTGCGCGCGGTCTATCCGCTGGCGGAATTCGTTTTTGTCGGCGGCAGCCTGATTCCGCACGGCGGGCAGAACGTTTTGGAACCGGCAGCGGCGCAAAAAGCCATCGTGACCGGGTTTTATACCACGAATTTCGAGACGATCGTGCGCGAATTTCTGGAAAAGGACGCGCTCGTTCAATTGCCGAAACTCGACGAGAAAGAAATTTCCGCCGCCCTTGCAGAGAGTTTTACAAAACTTCTTGAAGATACGCGAAGGCGCGAAAAATTAGCCGAAAACGCTTTTCGCGTGTTGCAGTCGAATCGCGGCGCAAGCCTTAAAACGATTGAGTATCTGAAGCCGCTTTTTGAGGCTCAAAGCAAAAAAGATTTCAAGTAAAAGGTAAAAAGTAAAAAGTAAAAAGTAAATCGATTTCTTAACTTTTGTCTTTTCACTTTTGCCTTGTTTTCTCGCGCGGCAGGCAAGATGCTTTCAAATGAACCGGATATTTCTTTCGCCATTCAGTTTGCTTTATCGCGCGGTCGTTCGCGTCAGAGCGACGCTTTACGAAAAAGGCGTTTTCAAATCTTACTCGCTTCAAGCCGCCACCATCAGCATCGGAAATATAACCGTCGGCGGAACGGGGAAAACTCCGCTCGTCGCTCGCGTCGCCCAGATTTTAGCGGCGCGGGGCGAGCGCGTCTGCATCCTGACGCGTGGCTATAAACGCGAAAATCCGGGCGCGCGAGTTTTGGTTTCCGACGGCGAAAAGATTTTCACCGACGTCAAAAAAACGGGCGACGAGCCGTTTGAGCTTGCCCGCAAACTGCTTGGTTTTTCGGCGGTCATTGCCGACCGAAATCGCGTCGCGGCGGGCAATTGGGCGCGCGAAAACTTAGGAATTACGGCGTTTGTGCTGGACGACGCCTTTCAGCACCGGCGCGTTAGACGCGATTTGGACATCGTTTGCATCGACGCCACCAATCCGTTCGGCAACGGCGAAATTCTGCCCGGCGGAATTCTGCGCGAGCCTTTATCGAATTTGAAACGCGCCGATGCAGTTGTTATCACGCGCGCAAATCTGATTGAGGCAAAGCAAATTGCGGATTTGAAATTGCAGATTTCAAAGTTAAATCCGCGCTGTAAAATTTTTGTTTCCGAAAATAAAACATCGAATCTGGTAAGCCTGAAAGAATTTAACGCCGCCGCGCCAAGCGGCAAAGACGCCAAGCCGGAAGAAAATAGTCCGTTGATACACGCGGATAAACACAAATTTGAAACCGAAGACCAAAGACCGGAGACCGGAAACCAATCTCCAACGAACGACGAAAGACGAACAACGAGCAATTATTCAGCCTTTGCCGCGCTCGGCAATCCCGAAAGTTTTTTCGAGCAGTTGAGACGCGAAAAATTTGATTTGATTTTTACCGAAGCTTTTCGCGACCATCATCGCTACACGCAAAAAGACATCGACGAGCTGGAAAGCGAAGCCGCCGCGCGCGGCGCGCAAAGCTTTTTGACAACCGCCAAAGATGCGGTGAAATTAAAAGATTTACAATTTAATCTGCCGTGTTATGTTGTGGAAAGCGAATTGATTTTTGACGATGAGAAAAGCTTTCGCGAGTTGATTGCGAGCGCAGCCGCGAAAGAATCAGCCGCGAAAGAAGACTAAAGAAACACAAACAAAGAAATAAAAAATTAGCTACAGACGCCGCAAAGAAAGAAATTAACCGAGGATAACAGCGATGGTCAGGGATAAGGAAAAATCATTCTGCTTATCCCTGACCATCGATTTCTTTCGCGGCGAATTCTTTTTGTTTTTTCTGCCGCCGGAGATTTAGCTGTCCTGCACCTTTCCGCTCGACGTCGGCTTGTCGGTTTTGGGCTGCTCAGCCGGTTTCGCAGTCGGTCGCGGCGCGGGCGTTGTTTTCGTTTCGGGCGTCGTCGTCGTTGTGTTGGCTGCCGGTTTGGTATTGGTCGGCGCAGTTTGCGTGTTGGCTGCCTGCGTCGGCGCAGTTTTCGGCTTCGTTTGCGTGTTTACGTTGGTGTTCGTATTTTTCGGCACCGCCATGTAGACATTGCCGTCCGGCGCCATAAACGGGCTGCCCGGATTGATGTTGCCGTCATACATTTGCCCGGTCGGCGGAATATATTGCGGAACCGACGCGCCGCCCGTCGGCGGTCTGATGCCCCGCGCCCACGGGTCGTAACCGTCGCCGCCCGGCACCGGATCGGTCTGCGTCATCGTATTTATATTTCCGTCTTCCAGAGGGTTATACGAGCCCATATTTGAAAGACCCTGTTCGGTCATCCCGGTCGCCGGATTAACGGGCTGTACGGGCGAGCCGTTGGCGTCGGTTTGCAGCGAGGTCGCCGGATTCGTCTGTTTGACCTGCGTCATATAAATAAAAAATCCGCTCAGCACGGCGATTCCGGCAAGCACGATAAACGCCGTTTTCCATAAATTATTCTGCGGTTGAGCGGCGAGCAGCGCGGCGGACGCGGCATTTCCGTCCGGCGCAACTCGTCCCGCAAAAACGGTGGCGCGATTCAGGGCATCGGCTAGCTCGTTGGCTGATTGATAGCGATTTTCAGGAATTTTCGCCAGCGCGCGCTGGACGATCGTTTCAATCTCGTTCGGCAAATCGTTGCGAAAAGCCGACAGCGACAGCGGCGGCTCCTGCGCGTGCTTGAGCATCACGTCGGTCGCGTTTTCGCCGGTGAAAGGAACTTCGCCCGCCAGCATTTCATAAAGAATTATGCCGAGGCTGTAAATATCGGAGCGCGAATCGACGTCGGCGGCGTCGGAACATCTTTCGGGCGAGAGATATTCCACGGTTTTGATGTTATCGAAAAAGCCGTGCTCACCGGTTTGTACCGCGCCGAAATCCAGCACTTTGACAAAATCCGCGCCGTCGCCGGTTCGCGATAAAAAAATGTTTTCGCTCGTCAGATGCTGATGCAGCACGCCGTTGGCGTTGGCGGCGGAAATCGCCGACGCGATTTGCTGCGTGACGCGGTTAGCGCGTTCCGGCGAAAACTGACCTTCGCGCCGAATGGCGTTTTTCAAAGTCTCGCCGTCAGATTGCTCTGTAACGATAAAAACCGCGCCGTTTTTGTCCTGCCCGTAATCGCTGACGCTCGGAATATTCGGATGCGAGAGACGCGAAAGCGTGCGCACTTCCGACGAAAACTGCCTGACGATTTCCTCGTCGACCGCCAGCGCGGGCGAGAGAATCTTGACGGCGATGGGTTTGTCCATCAAAAGATGCGTGCCGCGATAAAGCTTGCCTAAACTGCCGTCGCGAATAACCGAATCAATACGATATTTGTCTGCTAAAGTCTGTCCGATAAATTGGTCTGCCATAATAAACTTTACGTCTTAAAATTGATTTTGTTGCTTTTTTAACAGAATGGTTTGATTCGCAAATCTTGCGTTCCGGTTGTAAAAAACACGAACTCTCAAATTTTATCACAATGTTATTCGGCGAAAAGGAATAAAACCGTCGCTGTTTACGTCCACAAAGCAAAAATTCTCTATACGAAGCATATTTTCTCTGTAATATGCATATTTTGTTTGTACAGAGCATATTTTCGTTAGTTGCTTTTGGTCGAATAAAAAAGGACGAGAGCCGAAACTCTCGTCCTGAAGATTTTCGTTTCCCGAAAATTATAATTTCGCGAAAACGATAACCAGCGCCAAAAGCACGAGCGATTCGATCAGCGCCAGACCGATAATCATCAGCGTCTGAATCGTTCCGGCGGCGCCCGGATTGCGCGCCGCGCCTTCGACCGCCGCCGCGCCGACTTTACCCTGACCGATTGCGCCCAGACCAGCCGCGATGCCGAAACCGATACCGGCGGCAATCGCTTTGTAAGCGACTTCGGTCGAAGTGTTGTCAGCCGCGCCCGCTCCGCCAGCCTGAGCGAAAGCCGAAATTGACATCAGCGCCAGTGCCAGAACCGAAAAGAAAATGTATTTAATTTTGTTCATTTTTATCTCCTGAATTTAGTTTTTTTTTATCTGACTTCGACGCATCTTTAAAAACTCGGGGCGCGGGTTATGATTACGTCAACTTCCGGTATGCCGCGCACTGTCTTGGGAGACGTGCCGCTCCTGTAAGCGTGCTGACTTTTGCCTGCTATAAAACGCCCTCATTTCCGTCCGATTTGTCAAAGCCGAAATCGTGAATCGTGAATCGAAAATCGTGAACCGACGAATGATAAACACGATTCGATTTATCATTCGTCAATCGTTCACAAAATTTTTAAGCCGTTGCCGTCGCCGCCGGAACTTCGCCGTGCTCGCCCGTATGCGCGTGCGCATTGCCGGCGTGCTCGTCGTGGTGATGGTCGTGCGGCGCGTGCGAAACGCCGCTGATGTAAATCATCGACAGCAGCGTAAAGACGAACGTCTGCACCAGCGCGATAAAGACGGCGAGCGGAAGCAGAATGACCGGCACGAGAAACTGCGTAAACGGCGGGAACAAGCCGGAAATAATCGTCGCCACCTGTTCGTCGGCATACATATTCGCAAACAAACGAATGCCGAGCGTCATCGGGCGAATCATATTACTGAAAAGCTCGATGGCGAAAATCAGCGGCGTGATTAACAGCATCATAACGAGCGGCAGCTTCGGTCCGGCAAAGTGTCCCAGATAGCTTATCAAGCCGTTTTCCTTGATGCCGACGTAGTTGTAATAAATAAACGAGGCGATGCCGAGCGCAAACGTCACGCTGACGTGCGCCGTCGGCGACATAAAGAGCGGGAAAAGTCCCATCAGGTTGGAAATCAGAATCAGCACGGCAAAAGACGCGACGACCGGGAAATATTTGAATCCGTGTTCGCCGATGACGCTGACGACCATATCTTTTAAAGCCAGAAATCCGGCTTCGAGCGTCAATTGCCCGTTCGACGGGTCGTCTTCGGAAAGCTTGCCTTTGAAAATCCAGATGACGACCACCGTCAGGATACACGCGATGACGAACATAATGGTGTACCACGGAATCGCGTTTTCCGGCGTATAAGGTCCGAAGACGTTCGCGGCGCTCGTGCCGAAATGACTGAAAACGTAATCGTTCCACCATCTCTCGGTGTAAGTCACCTGAAAATGATGAACCGGCTCGCCGACATGATGATTTATAAATTCAACGACGGCGGGTGTATGATGTCCGCCTTCTGCAAATAAAAGCATTTTAAAGTTCCTCTCGTTTAGAAGAGTTGGATGTAAAAATTCGTAAAAAACCTTCGACGACAACTGCCGGCGCGATGCTTGAAAGCCCGAGCAAAACACCGATAATCGAAGCAATTTCGGTAATAAAAACTACGGCGACGACCACGCCGAGCGTCGCGTAACGCAAAAAATATTTCGCGACTAAAAATCGCGGCTTCTCGCCGCCTGCCGCCGCCATTGTGTCAAATAGGTTTTTGAGCGAAAGCTTGAGCCAGTAATAATTCAGAAACGCCAAGCCGCCGCCGATTATCAAGCCGAGCGTGAAATCCCGTCGGGCGTAAAACAAACTGAACGCGACGCCGACGCTTAAAACAATCGCCATAATCCACAAAATCCGCCCGTGCGAAAGCCGCGGCGCGTCTCGGTTTTCTTCAGTTGTTACAGGTTCGGAAATTTCGCTCATTGCGAAACCACTATTTTATAAGGCTTCGGCGAAAATTTCAAAGCCCGAGCGGACGTTTGTGCAATTTTTCTCAAATTAGATTAAGAAAAAAGCGATAAGTGACGGGTAATAAGGCGCAGGCGTTTAACTATAAGTTGCCGCGTTCGGCATTCCGCGCTTATCGCTTATCACCTATTAATAATCGCCGGTTTAGTCTTTTTTGAAGATTTGCGAAGTGGTGCGGAAAAATTGATAAAAGCCGATGCCCGAGCCGATAATGATTCCGCCGACGAGCCCGACGGGCGACGCGCCGGTCAGCAAATCGAAAAACCAGCCGAGAATCATCATAAACAGAACCGAGCCGAACAGACCGACTGCCGCGCT
>DASVRL010000304.1:0-19006 GCA_036388635.1 Pyrinomonadaceae bacterium | reverse complement strand
AAGCCCGCTTATTCGATTTATTCGACCAATCATCGCTCGGTCAAAGTTAAAATCTACGCCGTCCAGCCGACGGATTGGTATCAGTTTCAAAAATACGTTCGCTACATAAACTACGACGACGGCACCAAAAAACCGCCGATGCCGGGCAGATTAATCGCCGATAAAGTCGTCGCCATCGAAAACAAGCCGGACGAAATGGTCGAAACGCGCATCGATTTGGCGGAAGCCTTAAACGACGGTTTCGGTCACGCGATTGTCGATGTCGAGCCGATTGTGCGCCGCGATAAATATGACCGAACGCGCATTCTCGCCTGGGCGGAAGCGACGCAAATCGGGCTTGACGCTTTTGTCGATTATCAGGAACTGGTTGGCTTCGCGACGGATTTGAAAACCGGAAAACCGCTTTCGGGCGTCGAGCTGGCGATTTATCCGAACGGAAAAGCCGCCGGCGGTCAGCGCTCGGCGGTCGTTAAAGAAGAAAATTCCGTTCGAAGCTGGTGGGAATGGCTCACCAGCTGGGGCGTGTCGGAAGAATCCATCAAGGAAACCGAAGCCGTCGAGGAAACGGGCGAGACGACGAAAACCGAAACCGTCGGCGAAGCGCAGACCAATCAAACGACCGCCAACGGGATTTTGCGTCTGGCTCTGCCTGATGAAGCGGCGAAACAACCGAATATATTGATTGCGAAAAAAGGCAAAGACGTCGCCTTTATGCCCGAGCAATCCGATTATTACTGGCAGGATTACGGCAACTGGCATAAAAAAGGCGTTTCCGATTCACTTCGCTGGTTTGTTTTTGACGACCGGAAAATGTATCGCCCGAAAGAGGAAGTTTCCGTCAAGGGCTATATCCGCGTTTACGAAGGCGGAAAATTCGGCGATATTCAGCCGCTCGGCGATCGGGCGAGCGCGGTTTATTACGCGGTCAGAGACGCGCAGAATAACGAAGTCGCCAAAGGCACGACGAATTTAAATTCCTTCGGCGCGTTTGATTTCAAATTCAAGCTGCCGGACAATATGAATCTCGGCAGCGCCTCGATTCAACTCGGCACGAGTGAAGGCGCCTATCTGCACGGTCATCAATTCCAGGTACAGGAATTTCGCCGACCCGAATTTGAAGTGACGACGAAAGTCGAAACCGAAGCGCCGCATTTTGTCGGCGCGAGCGCCAACGTCGCCGTCGAAGCGAAATATTACGCGGGCGGCGGTCTGGCAAACGCCGACGCGAATTGGAATGTCACAGCGACGCCGACCAGTTACACGCCGCCGAATCGCGGAGATTTTACGTTCGGCACGTGGATTCCGTGGTGGCGGATGAGTTCTTACGATTATGACGGCGAAATCAGTACGCGCGGCGGTTATAATCCGCGCGGCGGCAGCACTTCGCAAGCCTTTAAAGGCGTGACCGATGCCGGCGGCAAGCATCTTCTGAAAATAGATTTTGAATCGGTCAATCCGCCGCGTCCTTATTCCATTACGGCTGCGGCTTCCGTGCAGGACGTGAACCGGCAGACGTGGTCGAGCTCGACCAGCCTGCTCGTGCATCCGTCGTCGCTCTACGTCGGTTTGAAAATTTCGCGTTATTTCGTCCAGAAAGGCGACCCGATAGACATCGAATCAATCGTCTCGGACATCGACGGAAAATTGATTGCCGGGCGCGACGTCGAAATCAAAGCCGTTTTGAAAGATTGGGCGTTTGATAAAGGCACTTGGCAGGAGCAGACGGTTGACGAGCAGACCTGCACGGTGAAATCCAGCGAAAAAGCGGAAAAATGTAAATTCGTCGCCAAACAGGGCGGGCGCTACACGATTACCGCGACGGTAATGGACGACCGCGAGCGTTTTAATCAAACCGAAATCACGGTTTGGGTCGCGGGCGGAAAAACGCCGCCCAAGCGCAACGTCGAACAGGAAGAAGCGCAAATCATTCCGAACAAAAAAGATTACGCGCCCGGCGACGTGGCGGAAATCCTTGTGATGTCGCCGTTTCCGCAAGCCGAAGGCGTTTTGACCCTGCGCCGCGACGGTCTGGTGAAAACCGAGCGGTTCACGATGAAGGAATCTTCAATCACTCTAAGAATTCCGATTGAAGAAAAATATCTGCCGAACATAACGGCGCAGGTCGATTTGGTCGGCGCGGCTTCGCGCACCAACGATAAAGGCGAGGTTGACGAAAAACTGGCGAAGCGACCGGCTTTTGCCAGCGGCAGCTTGAATCTTTCCGTGTCGACCGCGACGCGCCAGTTGGAAGTTTCCGCCGAGCCTGTGGCGAAATCGCTCGAACCGGGCGGCACGACGAAAATCAACGTCGAGGTCAAAGACACGCGCGGGGAGCTGGTCGCCAATACGGAAGTCGTCGTCGTCGTCGTCGACGAATCGGTTCTGGCTTTATCGAATTACCGCATCGGCAATCCGCTGGGCATTTTCTACACGCCGCGCGGCACTGGCGTGACGGATTATCATCTGCGGAAAGATGTCCTGCTGGGAAATGCGAAGGACATAAAACCCCAGGAAAATTTGCCGACAGGGGCAAATTTTGCTTCAGAGGTAGCGGTTGGCAGCGTTGCAAACAAATCGATGCCCGCCGCGCCCAGAATGGCAATGAGAGCGAAGGAAGGCGCGAGAAGAGACGAAGCCGATGCGCAAAATACAGCTCCCATAGTAGGGCAGCAGCCGGAATCGCAAAATTCGATTAATCTGCGCACGAATTTCAACGCTCTGGCAATCTTCGCGCCGTCGGTCAAAACCGATTCCGGCGGCAAAGCGTCGGTCGACGTTAAACTGCCCGACAATCTGACGCGCTACCGGATAATGGCGGTTTCGGTTGACGGCGGCGGCAAGCGTTTCGGTTCGGGCGAATCGAATCTGACTGCCCGACAGCCTTTGATGGTGCGCCCGTCAGCGCCGCGATTTATGAATTTCGGCGATAAAATCGAGCTTCCGGTCGTTGTTCAGAATCAAACCGACAACGTGATGACGGTCAATGTCGGCGTTCGCGCGACCAACGCGACTTTGACGAGCGGCGGCGGTCAGAAAGTGACGGTTCAGCCGAACGACCGCGTGGAGCTTCGTTTTCCGGTCAGCGCGGAAAAAGCCGGAACGGCGCGTTTTCAAATCGCTGCCACTTCCGGTACATTCGCCGACGCGGCGGAAATCGAATTGCCCGTCTGGACGCCGGCGACGACCGAAGCCTTTGCCACTTACGGCACGACCGACGAAAATAACGCGGTCGTTCAGCCCGTGCAGACGCCGGGCGACGTTTTCCCGCAATTCGGCGGCTTGGAAATTACGACTTCTTCGACGCAGTTGCAGGAACTGACCGACGCGTTTATTTATCTTTATCATTACCCGTATGCGTGTTCGGAGCAGATTTCCTCGCGGATGATTTCGATTGCCGCGCTGCGCGACGTTTTGACGGCGTTCAAAGCGAAAGATATGCCGAAAGCGGAGGAAATCCAGAAGGCTTTTGAACGCGACATCAAGATTCTGCAATCGCGCCAGCGCGACGACGGCAGCTTCGGCTTGTGGAAACGCGACCGCGAGCGCTACGAGTATCCGTTTTTGACGGTTCACGTCGCTCTGGCTTTATCTCTGGCGAAAGCGAAAGGCTACAAAGTGCCGGACGAGATGCTGAACAAAACGAAGCCGTATTTGAAAAACATCGAAAGCAAGTTTGACGAATGGCATCGCAAATCGCCGCAGGCGCGCTGGACGATTTCCGCCTACGCTTTATATTTGCGCGATACGATGGGCGATAAAGACGCGGCGAAAGCCAAAGCTTTGCTGAAAGAAGCGACGCTCGAAAAATTGCCGTTCGAGGCAATCGGCTGGATTCTTTCGGTTCTCGCCGACGATAAAAATTCGGTGGCGGAAGTCGATGCGATCAAACGCTTTTTGATGAATCGGACGACCGAAACCGCCGCGGCGGCTAATTTCGTCACCGATTACGGCGACGGGCAATGGCTCGTGATGTATTCGAATCGCCGCGCCGACGGCGTTCTGCTCGAAGCTTTAATTAAAGCCGACCCGCGGAACGATTTGATTCCGAAACTGGTGCGCGGGCTTTTAGACCATCGCAAGCAAGGGCATTGGGGCAGCACGCAGGAAAATGTTTTCATTCTGCTGGCGCTCGACAAATATTTCAACGCTTTCGAGAAAGTCACGCCTGATTTCGTCACCAGAATCTGGCTCGGCAATACTTATGCGGGCGAGGAAGCTTTCAAAGGTCGCTCGATTGACTCGAACGTTTTGAATATTCCGATGTCTTACCTGACCGAGCAGGGCGGAACTTCCAATCTGGTTCTGGACCGGCAGGGCGCAGGTCGCCTGTATTATCGCATCGGAATGAAATACGCGCCGAAAAATCTGAAGCTCGCGCCGGCGGATTACGGGTTCACGGTTCTGCGAAAATACGAAGCGGTCGATAGCGCCGACGACGTCAAGCAATCGGGCGACGGCGCGTGGATAATCAAATCCGGAGCGCGCGTCCGCGTTCGCCTGACGATGGTCGCGCAGGCTCGGCGTTATCACGTCGCGCTGGTTGACCCGCTGCCGGCTGGCTTGGAAATCTTAAATCCGGGTCTTGCCGTCACCGAGCAGATTCCGGCGGACAACGGCGGCAATACGCCGGTTCTCGAATACGGAAGCCGCAGTTTCGGTTACGGCTCGTGGTGGTGGCGACAATACTGGTTCGACCATCAGAATTTCCGCGACGAGCGCGCCGAAGCGTTTTCGGCGCTGCTCTGGGAAGGCGTCTACAACTACACGTATGTGACGCGCGCGACCACGCCCGGCGAATTCGTCGTGCCGCCCGCTAAAGCCGAGGAGATGTATCATCCCGAAACTTTCGGACGCACGGGAACGGATTTCGTCAGAGTCGAGTAGAAAGAAATTCACCATAGAAAGGCAAAGAACGCGAAGATTATTAAAATGTTCTTCGCGTTCTTTGCTCTTTTAAGGTGAATTCCTCAGAAAAATTGTTCGGTGTTTTTACTAGAAAGTTTTATATTGGATGAATTTTCCGGTCGCGTCGGCGACGAGCCACGCCGATTTTCGCGTTCCGCTCAGGTAGATTCTGATTTTGACCTTGTTGCTGAAAGGCAAATCTTTTTTGATGACGACGTGCGTTATTTTCGCGCCTTCCAAATCCTTCGATTTTTCGCGCGCTTCGTCGATGAGTTCGGGAATTTTGGCGAGATTGACTTCCTTTAATTTGAAAAGATTCTGTTCGAGACTGCCGCCGCCGTAAAGCCGGACGGGAACGGGTTCGCTGATTGTCCCGTTTTTATAATCGTAGCCGTCGACGTTTTCCTTTTTTTGCGGGTCCTGCACCTGAATTTTTACGTTGTTTTCATACACGCTCAAGTCCAGAGCTTTGACCTCGCCGCCGATTTTCTCCGCCATCTGCGGCTCAAGCCCGCTCAGGGCGTCGCTTTCAAAAAAATCTTCGGAATTCGCTCTGATTTCTGGCGTCGGCGCTTGCTTTGTAACGCAATTGGCGCCCGCGGGCAGATTGGCGCAATCGGCGTCACTATGCGGCGCGCTGCCGGCTCTCAATTTCGACATTAAGCTGCAGCCCAAAGTCATCGTTAAAAAAATTGCCAGTACAAAGATTAAATTAATTTTTTTAAAATTATTCGTCGTCATATTTCGTGTTTTCTAAAAATTTATTTTGCCGATCAGAGAAACTACGAGCTGCGGAATGCGGAACGCGTGAATTGCCGTTTCCGCGTTCACGCGTTCCGCATTCCGCAGTTTTTTTTATGCCTTGACCAGTATCGAAACCGTTCCGCTTTTGACTCTGCCGGCGAAAGCGCCGCGTTTGGTGTCAAAGGAAACGGGGAAATATTTCATCGGCGTTTGATAGGCGTGTTCGACGCGGTAAAGCCAGACTTCGCGCCCTTCGACCGAGATTTTCTTTTCCGGTTCGCCGAGCAAAGCCGCAATTTCGTCTTTCGATTTGCCGTCCAGCGCGCGGTTGCCGAACAAATCGCTGTACATTCTGCCGCGCTCGACGGCGTCGCCGCCGCGCCATTCCGCCGCGCTGAAAGGTTTTTCCGAGTAATCGCGGAAAGGACTTTTGACCAAGCCGCAGGCGCTGCTGGCAAAGGCGATTGCCAGCAGGCAAAAGGTCAGGCTGGCGATTGATTTAAAGCGGTAATTCGTTTTTTTATTCATCATAAAATTCTTCTCCAGTAGAATTTTTCGGTATAGTTTTTTTAATTTTTATCCAACCATCGGAAAATGCGCCGGTTTTTCGTCCAGCTCGCCGTAATTTATACTCATCACGGTTTTACTGTCGTTGTTGAAAAATATCTGTATCACGTCTTTTTCCGTTCTCTTTCCGCTGACGCCGGCTTCGGGCGAGTCAATTTTATAAAGCCAGACTTCGACTTCTTCGCCGGAGCGAATGTAACAGCATTTTCCGGTCGTTTTCCGGTCCGGCTCGCCGAGAATTTTTATTACATCAATCTGGTTTTTACCGCTCATCATTGATTCAAACGTCTCGTATTTTAATAAATCAAGCGCCATCTCGCCGCGCGTGTGCGCGTCGCCTTTAATCCATTCTTCCGAGGAAAAAGGTTTTTGCTGAAAAACGCGATTTTCCGGTTTAACTAAATCGACGCTCGAACACGCCGCCAGATTAAAAAGCAGTAAGCCCATCAACGCCAGTTCGATAAAATTTTTTTTGCGTATAATCATCTTTAATAAAATTTAATTCGGCGAAAACTCGTAAACTAAAATGCCCGAAATTTCTTTTTCGGTCGGTTTAAACTTAGCCTGCTTTGCCGCTTGCTCCGCCGCCGTTTTCAAAACTTCCGTTCCGGTGTAAGCCTGCGCCAGCGCGACGTTTCCTTTTTCGTCAATCTTGACGAAAACCTCGACCTTGATTTGGCTGACGATGACCGTTCCTTTCGGCAAAACGGCTTTCGGCAGCGAAACGGCGCGGCTTTGAATATCTTTATCCACGCCGATTCTGGGCGGCGTCGGACGCGGCGTCGGCGTTCGATACGCGGTCGGCGCGGCGGAATTCGCCTGCGAGCGCGATTTGCTCGTAAATGCGACGAAAATTCCGATAGCCGCAATGAGCAGCACCGCCGCCGACATAAAACCCGTCACTTTGCCCGCGAGATTGTTGTTTTCCTCGGCTGGCGTCGTAAACGGAACTTCGTCGTCGACCGGGTAGCCGAATGCGTTAAAGCCCGGGCGCGCAGTCGAAACGGCTGACGGCAAAGGCTTTTTCTCAAACGGAACGAGAATTTTCGCGCCGCAGTATTCGCAATCGGCAATCGTCCGGTTTTCCGCAATTTCCTGAATCAATCCGCCGCATTGCGGACATGTTATAGCTTTCATATGTAAAATCGGAGACTTAATTTCAGACAGATGACGAAATCCGATAGACATTTTGCGAGAAATTAATAATTATTGGAGTTCGGGCAATCAAAGCATCAAAAATGTGAAACTCAGTCAAAGGAATCGTTTTTAGATATGAAAAAAATCGCTGTTTTGTTTTTGATTATTTTTAGCTGCGCAGGCGCTTTCGCGCAGAACGATTTGCAAAAGCTTTACGACACGGAAAAAGCCTTCGAGCGCGCCGCCGCCGAAAAAGGCGTCAATCAATCTTTCATCGAATTCAGCGCGCTGGACGGCGTTTGTTTTAACCCGAGCCCGGTAAACTGTCGCGAATACTGGAAATCGCGCCCGGCTTCGCCCGCCGGATTGTTCTGGAATCCGAATTTTGTAGACATTTCGTCAAACGGCGCACTCGGCTACACGACGGGAAACTCGATTTATCGACCGAAAGGCAAAGACGACCCCGAAGCTTATTACGGTCAATACGTGACGATGTGGCAGCGCCAGCCGAACGGCACGTATCTAGCCGCGCTGGATTTGGGCATCTCGCACGACAAGCCAGCGACCATCGAAACCGCCTGGAAATCGCCGGCGGATTCGGGCAGGGAATTGAACGAAAAGAAAATTTCCGCCGCCGATGCCTCGAGCGCGTTTTTCGAAACGGCGACGAATCAGGGTTTAAGCAAAGCCTATAAAGCGTTTCTGGCTGAAGACGCGCGGCTTCTGCGCGACGGGAAACAGCCGATTTTAGGCAAACAGAATGCGCTCGCCGAATTCAAAAACAACAAAACGCGAGTCTTTTTCGCCAAGCGCTCGGTCTTCGTCGGCGCGGCTGATATGGCTTATGTCAGCAATTCCTACACGGTCGACGACAGAAGCGGCAAACAGATTGAAAAGGGAAATTTTCTGCAAATCTGGAAGCTGCGCGGCGGCAAATGGCAAATCGTGCTGGACGCTTTTCTGCCGATTCCCGAAGAGAAGAAATAAACGATGAATGATGAACGCGGAACGATGAATTTTGAATGCCGAAACTGCAATTCATCGTTCATCGTTCCGCGTTCATCGTTTTCTTTATCTTCCTCTGTGGTAAATTATCTGCTGTGAGCAAAACCTTTTCGCAAGTCGTCGAGCTTTTAAGGCTCGAAGCCGCCGCCATCGAATGCGCGGCGAAAAATCTGAATGAGGAAGCGGTCGAGCAAGCCATCCGGCTGCTGCTCGAATGCGAAAGCAAAGCGGTCGTCATCGGCGTCGGCAAATCCGGCATTATCGCCAACAAAATCGCCGACACGATGACCTCGACCGGCACGGTCGCCGTTTTTCTGCACCCGTCGGACGCGCTGCATGGCGGTCTCGGCGTGATTACGCGCGGCGATTGCGTGATCGCTTTGAGCAATTCGGGCGAAACCGACGAAATCATCGCGCTTTTACCGGCTTTAAAACAACGCGGAGTTTCGATAATCGCCATCGTCGGAAATTTGAATTCGACGCTGGCGCGTAACGCCGACGTCGTTCTCGACGCGTCGGTCGACCAGGAAGCCTGTCCTTTAAATCTCGCGCCGACGACCTCGACGACCGTCGCGCTGGCAATCGGCGACGCGCTGGCGATGACCGTCATGCAGGCGAAAGGCTTGACCGCCGAAGATTTCGCGTCGAATCACCCGGCGGGGCGCCTCGGCAAACGCCTGACGCTGAAAGTCAAAGATTTAATGCACGAAAGCCCGAATATCAGCCGGCAGGAAAACTGGCTCAATGTCGTCAAAGCCCTTTCCCGGCACGCGCTCGGCGCGGTCAACGTGGTCGACGAAAGCGGCAAACTCACCGGCATCGTCACCGAAGGCGATTTGCGCCGCACCATCGAAAAAACCTCGACCGAAAATCTTTCCGCGCTTGACGCCGGACAGATGATGACCCGCAATCCGACGGTCGCCGCGCCGGAAATGCTCGCCTACGACGCTTTGCAATTGATGGAAAACCGCCCGCATCAAATCTCCGTTCTGCCGGTCGTCGATGAAACGGGCGCGTGTCTGGGCTTGATTCGCGTGCACGATATTGTCAGGAGCGGTTTATGAATCACGCGCTTTTGCCGGGGTTTTTTATTTCAGATTGAAAGATATGAAAAAGAAAAATCAAAACAAATCGCCGAAATCTTCCGGAACCGACGAAAAAACGGCGGCGCTCGTCGAAATGGAAAAGCTCAGGCAAAACCTCGATAAAGCCGTTCAGCTGCGCGAGACTTTGGTCGCAAAAATCCAGCAAAACCCGGCGCCGGAGTTTTTGCAGATGTTCACCGACCTGAACGAAGCCATCAATGAAGCGACGCGTCGTTTGTCTGAAATGTCGGCGGCGGAATTCCGGCGGCAATTCAAAGTTATCGCCGAAGAGCTGTCGGAAACAATAAAAAACACCGACGACGAGGAATTTCTGCGGCTCGGCGACGAATCCGCGCCCGCCCGACATTTGCGCAATTACGAAGCCCAGCGCGAAGGCTTTCTCAACGCTTTGAATAATATGCACCCGGAGACGCACCCGCAGCGGCTTCTCGCCGATTTCGACGCCGTGCTCGCCGATGCCCGCCGCCAAATGGAAGAAAAACGCAAAAACGCCGAACAGCGTTTTCCGCATCTGAAAAAAGAGTACGAGATGGACGAAAGCTACAAAAACGCGCTCGCCTTTCTGCTCGAAGCCATCGAACAAAGAGACCTTTTGGCGGAAACCATCCGCCTCGCGCCGCCCGAAAAAAGAGCCGAAAGCCTGCAGCTGCTCGCCCAGATGGACAAAAGCATCGAAGCCGGCGAACAGGCTCTGGCAAACGAATACGAAACCTTCCAAACCCACGCCCGCGCCAAAGACGATTTGCGCCAGATGCTCAAATCCAAAACCGAACCCGAACTAGCCCAACTCCGCGCCCATCTCAAAAAAAATCCCGGCTCAATGCAAGCCGTCGAAAAAATGCTGGCGGAAGAATTCCCCGAACCGAAAGGACATTGAAGTTTATCGTTATTTAATTTTTACAATTTCAAAATGTTGCGAAGTTTGCGCCTTGTAAAAATCTGAGCGTGCGGAGTGTAAATTCTGGAAATCGAGGGCAACTTGCGGGTTGCCCTTTTTATCTATTAAAAGTTAAATTCGTTTTGCCCGTAGATTTTTCCCTGAGAAAAGGATTTGGAATGAAAAAAAGAATTCTGGCTTTGGCGTTTTCGATTATCTCGCTTGTTTCGGCGGCTAACGCGCAGCAGGCGGAAGTGATTATTACTTTGAACGAACAGTTTTTCGACGCGCTGCTCGACGCGATTTTTAAAAATACGACTCCGCCGGAATTTCCGATTGCGAAAACGAGTCGGGCGTCGAGCCTCGAGCCTCGAGCCTCGATGGTTTCGAGTTTTGTCGAAGACCAAAGTCCGCAGATTGAAAACCGACCGGCGGTTTGCAGTGAGGTTATTCGGCTCAAGCGCGAGAATGAAGGCGTCAGGACGAGCGTGCGTTTTCGGGAAGGGAAAATCAGCGCGCCGATTGCGTTTGCGGGCAGTTACAATCCGCCTTTAATCGGCTGCGTCGATTTTTCGGGCGTGGCGGAGACGAATATCGACCTGGAATTTGACCGTCAGAAACAGGCGCTCGTCGGGCGCGCGACGGTTGCAGGCGTCAATCTGAGCGGCGCGGGCGGGCTCGGCAGCGGAATTCTGGCGCGTTTGGTGCAAAGCTCGATGGATAAAAAAATAAATCCGATTCAGATTTTGCAGATGGAAAAAGTTTCGTTCGTCGTGCCGATTCAAAACGGCGGCAGCCTGCGGATGAAAGCCGTCGGCATCAAACACGAAATCACCAACGGCGCGCTGAACGTGCGCATCGCTTACGAGTTTCAGAAAGCGGATTAAAATAAGAATTTAGACGCGAAAGAACACGAGCAAAGAATTAAGAAATTTGCCGCCGCAACGCACTAGAATGCGAAGAAGAATTCGCGCGGACGGACGGCGATGGTCAAGGGTTAGGCTGGATGATTTTTATTTATTCCTATGAATTCTTCTTTCGTGCTTTTTTCGTGTTGCGGCGGCGGCTCGGCTTTCTCAAATTTATGTTCCCAAATCGTCGGTTTTTCTACCCGATAAAGTCTGCCGATGTCGGAAAAGGTGTCCCAAAACGATTCGCCGGAAATTTAAGTGTTGCTATTTTTACATTTAACTTTTGGAATGATTATTGCTGTGGGAAAGATAAATCATTTGGGGTTTTTCCTCAACTGAATATTCTGGAGGTAGGAAATGTCATCAAAATATTTTAGGAACATTGCGGTTTCGTCCGTCCTTGCGGTTTCCTTGTTTGCAGTGACCGACGCGGCTAACGCCCAGCGTCGCACCGGCGGCAGGGAAGAGAAACAACGACAGATGGAGCAGCAAAATCAAGCGCAGCAAGAGCGTCAGAATCAGCGCCAGGCTGAGCAGCAGCAACGCCAGCAACAGCAGCAGGAGGCGCGCCAGCAGCAGCAAGAGCAGTGGCGTCAACAACAGCAGCAACAGCGCAATGAACAGGCGCGACAGCAGCAACAGCAACGCAACGAGCAATCGCGCCAGCAACAACAGGAACAGTGGCGCCAGCAACAAAATCAACGACGTGCTGAACAGCAACAACAGCGTCAGCAACAACAGGAACAATGGCATCAACAGCAGAATCAGCGTCGTATCGAACAACGGCAGCAGACGCAACAGCCGCAGCAAGACCAGCGCTGGGAGCAACAACGTCGTCAACGCCAGATTCAACAGGACCAGCAGCGCAATGATTCGCAGCGTCAACAGCAGCAGCAGCAAATCTGGCAACAGCGCCAACAGCAGCGCCAGATTCAAGACCAGCAGCAGAGACAAAACGAAGACCAGAGACGCGTGCAGCAAAATCAACGAATTCAGCGCGATGGTCAATGGCAGCGCCAGCAGCAGAACCAGCGCGGCGATTATAACCGCGGCAACCGTAATCAATCGTCGCAGCAGTGGCGCCAGTGGCAGCAGCAGAACAATTCGCGCTGGCAGCAGCGTCAAACGCTCGACAAACAGCGTTACCGCATTCTCGAGCAGCAGCGCCGTCTCGCCCAGCTGCGTTACGAGCAGCGTTACTGGGAACGCCTGCGCCGCGACCAGATGCGCTTGCAGAGTTGGCAATACAACAATTACGTAAACAATTATCGCTATAATCGCGGCGGTAGTTATTACTACACCAATCAATACGGAGCGCAGATGCTCCAACGCGCCATCAACGACGGCTATTCGGAAGGCTTCCAAGCCGGACGCGCCGACCGCCAGGACGGCTGGAGTTTTGACTATAATAATGCCTTCGGCTATCAAGACGCGTCGTACGGATACGATGGTTATTATGTCGGTATGGGCGAATATCAACATTATTTCCGCGAAGGCTTCCGTCGCGGCTACGAAGACGGCTATTACAGTCGCTATCGCTACGGCAGATATTCAAACGGCGGATACAGCATCCTCGGAAATATACTGTCGGGCATTCTTCAGGTCGTGATTTCAAACAACAATAACGACGATTACGACGACCGTTACAACAACGATGACCGTTACAATGATAACGACCGTTACGACAATAACGATGACCGTTACGATGATAACGACAACCGTTATAACGATGAAGAGGATGAAGACGGTAACTAGAAATAATTTCCTGTCTCTCAAAAACAGCCGAGTTTCCAAAGAAACTCGGCTGTTTTTCTTTTTAAGAGAAGCGGAATCAGAGCAATAATGGAGCTTGTTTTTAAAAAGAATTATTTCAAAATTGATAAATATTCTTTCCAGACACCGACATTTTCCGCGTATTTTTGCGCCAGCACGGTGACGATTTGCCTGATGTGCGTTAAATCGTGAACAACCCAGGTGGCGAGCAGTTGTTCGAGATTGACTTCGCCCAGTTCGGGATGGATTCCTTTTAATTGTAACTGTTCGGGCGTGATATTCATCCGGCGCAGTGTTTCGATGCTTGCGGCACGCAAAACGGCGAAAATTTCCAGCAGCTCGCGCAAGGTTTTTCCTTTCGATTTTTCAAATTGAGCGAAACGGTCAAACGCTTCAAAAATGGGGTTTTCGCCCTGGGCGAGAATGATTTCGGCGCGCGGAATCCAATCGGTTTCTTCGCCGTGAATAAAATGCCCGACCACGTCAAACGGACTCCAGCCGTCGCCCGTTTCCTTATTTATCGTCCAGTCGGCGGAAAGATTTTCGAGCAGCGAATTTAAGACCGCAGGCGTTCGGGAAAGAATTTCGACGGCTTGGTCGATTTGAAAATTCATTTTGGAAATCTCCTTTTTTGTTTGCTGAAAGAAATATCTTACATCTTGTGTGTTTAAATCAAACGTGCAATCATTTTTAGTAAAAAGAGCTTAATAAACTGTGAAAATTGAATGAGTAAAAATATAACAAGCCCGCTGGTTGCCATCATCGGTCGCCCGAACGTCGGAAAATCCACGCTTTTCAATCGCCTGACGGGAAGCCGTAAATCAATCGTCGGCGACGAGCCGGGCATTACGCGCGACCGCATCTACGGCGAGGTCGAATGGAAGGCGAAAAAATTCGAGCTGGTCGATACAGGCGGCATCGTGCCGGACGACGAAGCGATAATTCCCGCCAATATTTTCAAACAGGCGTCTTTCGCCATCAACCAGGCGCAGGCGATTATCTGGGTTTTGGATGCGCGCGCCGGCGCGATTCCGCTCGACGAAGAAATCGGGATTATGCTCAGAAATATCGGCAAGCCGGTTTTTATCGCCGCCAATAAATCCGAGTCGAGAAAAATAGAAGAAGAATCCGCCGAGTTTTACAAATTCGGCTTCGGACTCGTGCCGGTTTCCGCCGAACACGGCAACGGCATCGGCGATTTGCTCGACGAGGTTTTCGACGTTTTGGATTTCGGCGAAGAAATCGAAGAAGACGAGCAGAAGGAAATCAAGCTCGCCATCATCGGTCGCCCGAACGTCGGCAAATCTTCGCTTTTAAATAAAATTCTCGGCGAGGAACGCGTTATCGTTTCGCCGATTGCCGGAACGACGCGCGATGCCATCGACACGGAACTGATTGTTGACAATCAGAAATTTCTTTTGATCGACACGGCTGGAATTCGCCGCAAAGGCAAAACGACGGAGATGGCGGAAAAGCTTTCCGTCATTATGGCGCGCAAATCTCTGGAACGCGCCGACGTGGCGATTCTGATTATCGACGCGGTCGAAGGCGTGACGAATCTCGACGCCAACATCGCCGGTTATGCCGTCGAAGAAGGTTGCAGCGTGATAATCGCCGTCAACAAATGGGACGCCGTCGAAGAAAAGGAAACGAACACGATTTACGAGTTCGAACGCAGTGTACGCCGCGAGATGAAATTCTTGGATTTCGCGCCGATTGTAACGATTTCCGCTCTGAGCGGACAGCGCGTGCAGAAAATTCTGCCGCTCGTCGCGCAGGCAAACGAAGCGCGAAACTTAAGGATTCAAACGTCGAAACTCAACCAGTTTTTCGAAGACAACATCACGCAGCCGAAAGGCGGCACAGCGCCCGCGCCCGTCAAAGGCGGATTTTCGCGCCTGCACGTTCAGTTCATCACGCAGGCGGGAATTCGCCCGCCGCTGTTTATTTTATTCACTTCGGGCGGCGGCAAAGCCGGTCTGCATTTTTCTTATTTAAGATACGTCGAAAACCGTCTGCGCGAAGAATTCGACTTTTTCGCCACGCCGATTCGCCTTGTCGAAAGACACAAATCTAAAGGGAAAAAAGAAAAATAAGCCTTTAATGTCTGAGATAAATGAACACGAACAAATCTGGAAATCTATAAAAAACTCAGAAAAGCTTTTTGAGATTTACAGGAGTTTTCCGACTTTGCACGATGCCGCAATCAAAAGTATTAATGTCGGCTTCGAGAAAAGAGAATTTTCGCTGACTGTTGATTACAGTGATTTTATAAATGAACCGGGCGACGCAGTATTGACCAGAATTACGATTCTCTAGCGCAATGTGCAGAACGCCGGTTTTAATTGGTATGCCGAAGATTTATACGGAATGAAATTTTCAAAGTGCGGTGAATTCATTAAAACTAAATTTGCAGATTACGTTTTCGGTTTCGACGGTGAATTAATTTCAGGTGAAATCGAGGTTAAAAATATTGAAGTAGAACCGGAAAAAAACGAAAATTATAAAAAGGGCGTCATTAAGTTTTCTTTAGAATAGTAGGATGGAAATAATTTTACTTTTAATTAGATTATTTCTCGCCGTGATTTTTCTGCTCGCGGGCGTCGGGAAGCTGCTCGATTTGAAAGGCTCGGAAAAAGCCGTCAAAGCTTTCGGCACGCCCGAGGAATTTGCGAAAACTTTCGCCGTCGCGCTGCCTTTCGCCGAAATCGTCTTCGGCGTTTGCCTTTTGTTTGTCGAAGCTTCGTGGCTCGGCGCGATCGGCGGGCTGATTCTGCTTTCGAGTTTTATCGGCGGAATGATTTGGCAGCTGGCGCAAGGCAACGCGCCCGATTGTCATTGCTTCGGCGCGATTCACTCGGAGCCGGTCAGCCGCAAGAGTTTGATTCGCAATATTATTTTTGCCATACTGGCGCTTTTCCTCGTCGCACAGGGGCGTGAAAATCAAGGCTTGAGTATTACGGATTCCGGAGACGGTTTTTCGGAAGGAAACGTTATGTCGGTTATTTTAGGTTTGGCGACGGTCGGTTTGCTGGTCGCCGTCGTTTTTTATTTAAAAAAGATTTCCGAACAGCAATTGCAGATTATGCGGCGCATCGAGATTCTCGAACTGACCTCGCACGAAGGCGGAAAGGAATTGGTGCGCGAAGAATTGATTCACCCGGAAGACGGCTTGCCGATTGGCGCGCCCGCGCCCGATTTCGCGCTGCCGGATTTAAACGGCAAGCTCGTTTCCCTCGAACAGCTTTTGGCGGCAAACAAACCGACTCTGCTTTTTTTCGTCAGTCCGACCTGCAATCCCTGCAAGGCGCTGCTGCCGGAAATCGAAGCGTGGCAGGCTGAACTCAAAGACAAGCTGAATTTCGTTTTTATCAGCAGCGGCAAGGCATCGGAAAACGCCGAAAAATTCGGCGGCGGCGGGCTTAAACAGATTCTTTTGCAGAAAGAGCGCGAGGTAGCGGAATTGTATTTCGCGACCTGGACGCCGACCGCTTTTCTGGTCAACGCCGACGGAAACGTCGGCAGCGAGCCGGCTTTCGGCGACGTGAAAATCCGCGAGCTGATCGAAAAAATCAAGGCTGAAACGGAAGTGCGATTTATCACCAACGGCAAAGGTCAAAACATCGGCGAAGCGTTTCCCGAATTTTCGCTCAGCGATTTAACGGGCAAAACGCTGGACGCGAGCGCCGTTCGCGGTAAGAAAACGCTCGTCACATACTGGAGCACGACCTGCGGATATTGCAGCCGGATGCTCGAAGATTTGCGCGAATGGGACAAAACCAAAGGCGCGGACGAGCCGAATCTGCTGTTGCTGTCGCGCGGCGAAGTCGAAAAAAATCTGGAATTGGGCTTTCAATCGACCATCGTTTTAGACGACGAGCGTGAAGTCGTGCAAAAACTCGGAATGGAAGGCACGCCGTCCGCCGTTCTGGTTGACGAAAACGGCAAAATCATTTCGCAAATTGCCGTCGGCGAAAAACGCATCTGGGCTTTGATTGGAAAAAGAAAACTTTAAAATTGAATGCGCGGTCTAAAAACTTCGATGCGCGATGATTTTTCAGGCTGCGCGGTTGAAATATTAGAATGCGCAATATCTTTTCACGATGCGCACGAAAGATATTGGAATGCGCACTATCTTTTTACGATGCGCAACTTTTTTTCTTGATGCGCACGTTATTTTTCGGCTGCGCAACGTTTGAGTGAGAATGCGCGGGAAATTTTCTCGATGAGCGCGCCGAAATCTCGAATCTCAGTTAATATTTAAGAAATGAAACCGATTGAATGGACAGTGACCGCGCAGGACGGGAAGGCGCGGGCGGGAATTTTGCGGACGAGACGTTCGGTAATCGAGACGCCTGTTTTTATGCCGGTCGGAACGCAAGGGACGGTCAAAGGCGTGCGTTATGAATGGCTGGAAAACGAGCTGGACGCCCGCGTGATTCTCGGCAACACGTATCATCTTTTTCTGCGCCCGGGCACGGAAGTGATTCGCGCCTGCGGCGGTCTGCATAAATTTTCGACGTGGAATCGCTCGCTGCTCACCGATTCGGGCGGCTTTCAGGTTTTTTCGCTGACCGATTTGCGGAAATTAAAAGAAGAAGGCGTCGAATTTCGCTCGCATATCGACGGAAGCCGTAGATTTTTGTCGCCGGAAATCTCGATGGAAATTCAAGCCGCGCTCGGTTCGGAAATCGTGATGGTTTTCGACGAGTGCGCGCCGGGACAAGCCGATTTCGAGGCGACGCGGAAAAGTCTGGAAATGACGGCGCGCTGGGCGCGGCGCTCGAAAGACAGATTTGAAGAATTGCAGAATGAGAGACAAGATACCGGTTTTCTGGAAGCTGAAAATTTAAACGGGCGGCAAGCCTTGTTCGGCATCATACAGGGCGCGAGTCATTTGGAATTAAGAAGAGAAAGTCTGGATAAAACGGTCGCCATCGGGTTTGACGGCTATGCGATCGGCGGTTTGAGCGTGGGCGAAGAAAAATCCGTGATGTATGACGTTATCGAATTCGTCGCGCCGCAGATGCCGGAAGATGCGCCGAGGTATCTGATGGGCGTCGGGACGCCGGAAGATTTGGTCGAAGCGGTTTATCGCGGCGTCGATATGTTTGACTGCGTGATTCCGACGCGCAACGGTCGCACTGGCAGCGCGTTTACTTCGCACGGAAAAATCAATATTCGCAACGCAAGATTTGCCAAAGACGGCGAGCCGCTCGACGCCGATTGCCCGTGTTCGGTTTGCCGGCGTTATTCGCGCGCCTATCTCAGGCATTTGTATCAGGCGGGCGAGATGCTGGCGGCGATTATGATTTCGCATCACAATCTGGCGTTCTTCCTTGACACAATGCGCAAGGTAAGAGATTCTATCAAACTTGGCAGTTTCAGCCGATTTCGACACGACTTCTTAAACAAAATTCGTGAAGGCGAAGCGGAAAAGCAAACATAATTTTGCTGTTTCCGTCTAGTAAATCGTTGATTTCAGCTTCGGCGGTTTTATTATTAGCCGCGCGTAATTTATAATTGAAGTTTCTGTCTGCATCAAAACAATGAACATTGTAGCTTTATTTTTTCAAGGCGAGGGCGGTGGTAGCGGTCTTTTGGGCTGGCTGCCGATTCTTTTAATCCCGATTATTTTTTACTTCATTTTGTTTCGCCCGCAGCGCCAGCAGCAGCAGCAGATGCAGGAAATGATCGCGAGCCTGAAAATTAATGACGAAGTCGTCACCAACGGCGGCATTATCGGAAAAATTAAGGAAATCAGAGAAACCAGTTTTATCATCTTAAGTGCAGACAAAACGTTCCTCGAAATCGGTAAAAGCGCCGTTGTCGGAAAAAAAGCGGAAAGCAAATAGTCAGTCTTCGGTTCGCCGCCGGACAACCGGCAACCGATAACTGTCTACTAACGAGTATTAATGAAAAACAAAGCATTATTGTTTAGAACTATAATTATCGTAGTCATCACATTGATTGCGTTCTAT
>DASVRL010000303.1:0-6401 GCA_036388635.1 Pyrinomonadaceae bacterium | reverse complement strand
GTAAAAAGTGATAAGTGATAGGTGACAGGGAAGAATTTTCTCGTCACCTATCACTTATCACTTTTTACTTTTTCAAATTTTTCAAGGCTGCCCAGCGCGGGTCAGTCTCGGTTTCTTCACAATCGCAGTTTACCTCATTCAGATTCGCGCCGCATCGCTGGCACAAGCCGCGGCAATCTTCGCGGCAGAGAATCTGTGTCGGTAAATCAAGTAAAATCTGTTCGCGGACCAAGTCCGTCAAATCAATTTTTTCGCCGTCGTAAATGGAAACGTCCAGGTCGTCGCGTCTCACTTCGGCTTCCCTTTCGCTCGTGTAATTTTCTTCGGTGACGAAAGCCGCTTTAAACGGTGTGTCGAGCTGGTGCGTGACGCCGCGCAGACAGCGCGTGCATTCAGCCTCGATTTCGCCGCTGATTCTGCCTTCGACATCGACCTGCACGATTCCCTTTCGCAGCCGCCCGACGGTTTTTACAGGTTTAGTGATGCGCGCCGATTCCTCTTCTAAATCGGGCTGCGTGGTGAAGTCGAAAGCAATTTCCGGTTCGGTCAGTTGGATTAAATCTATTATCATTTACTACAGGCGAAAAACGTTTCAAATAGCGAAAGATGCAAAAAGATTTATTATAACCTATGAGATTGGCGTGTCAAACTTGCGCTGAGCCGAACGAGTTTCGATTCAGCCTGCAATCAAACGCCTTTCCATTGTTTCAAAACCGAAAAAAGCCACTCGCGCTCCGGTTCTTTCAGAAAAAATCCGACCTCGACGCGTTCCGCGCCGTAATCGAAAGTCAGGCGCTGGCGCTCGCCGACGCGCTCCAATTTAATTGCGCCGACGTCCGTTTTCGGAACGATATATTTGCTTTTTGAATTGACGGGCAGAGCGTCGTCATCCTCATTATTCCGCCGTTTATTAAAGCCCTGAAACGATACTCCGCCGAAAGGCGTCGTGCCGGCTTCAAAAATCAAAGAAGTCGTGTCCAAAATTATTTTTTCCGCTTTGGTCGGTCGCAGCAGAAAATATATATGCCGCATAGCAAACACGCCGCCGGCAGTCCAGGCAATCAGCCAGAAAAGGATAAACAAATTCGGATTCCCGCTTAAAACCTGCATCAGGGCAAAATATTCGCCCATCGCCCAGCCGCCGAGCCAACCGAGCATAAAAAGAGCAATCAAATAACGGGACGCGCCGCCGCGCGGATTTTTCCACCATATGACTGTTCGATTGAAATCATCGACGGACTGGATTTCTGAATTTATCGGTTTTGGCGTTGTAATACGCATAATTTTTTTCCCGGAAAATCATTAATTTTTATTCCCAGTTCCAATCGCTTCGTCGAGCGATGCAAAACCTTTCTCGCGCAAAATTTTCGCCAGACCGAAATTAACGTCGCGCGCAAACGTCAAGCCCTGGTAAACAAAACCCGTGTAAGCCTGAATCAAACACGCGCCCGCCGCGATTTTTTCAAACGCGTCCTGAGCCGTAAAAATTCCGCCGACGCCGACGATCGGCAGTTTCCCTTTCGAATAACGGTAAATTTCGGAAATAACTTCGGTCGAGCGCGCGTTCAGAGGCTTTCCGCTCAAGCCGCCGCTGCCGATTCGCTCGATTTCCGCGGCGGAAGCTTGCAGATTATTTCGCGAAACGGTCGTATTGGTCGCGATAATCCCGTCTAAATTCAAACGCAGGCAGACGCCGGTGACGGATTCGATTTCCGCTTCGCTCAAATCGGGCGCGATTTTGACGAGCAAAGGCAGATTTTTTTTGTTTTGTTGATTTAATTCGCGGTTTCTTTTCTGCAAAGCCGACAAAAGTTCTTCCAGATTTTCCGCCTTTTGCAGCTCGCGCAAATTTGGCGTATTCGGACTGGAAACGTTGACCGCAATATAATCGGCGACTTCATGCGCCAGATCAAAGCTCGCGAGATAATTTTCCGTCGCCGCTTCGTTCGCCACGTCTTTGTTTTTACCGATGTTGACGCCGAGCACGCAATCCGGGCGGCGGTTTTTCAATCTTTCGACGACCGCCGGCGTTCCTTCGTTGTTAAATCCGGCGCGGTTTATTAACGCTTTATCTCGCGGAAGGCGAAAAAGTCTCGGCTTCGAATTTCCCTTCTGCGGCGCGAAAGTCACGGTTCCGACCTCGACAAAACCGAAACCGAGCGCGCAAAGCTGATTGGCGACCGCCGCGTTTTTATCAAAGCCCGCCGCCGCGCCGAACGGATTTTTGAATTTCAAATTAAAACGCGAAAGCTCGCCGAATTCATCGCAGGCGTATTTTTCGGCGAATCGTTTTTGCAAAAATTCCGTGCCTAAACCGAGTTTCAGAGCGTTAATGCCAAGCTCGTGCGCCGTTTCGGTCGGCATTCGGAAAAGAATCGGGCGAATTAAGGATTGGTAAAGTTTCACGAAAAATCGACCAGATAATAAAGTTCGGAAAGCGGAATTTCGCATTCGATGCCGGCGAGATGCAGAATTGATTCGAGACCGGAAACTTCGGATTTCAGCCAATCTCCGTCCGCCTGTTTTTGAAAGTGCTCGACAAACGGCGCGTCCTGCGAAATCAAAACATAATCAGTCAGCGTTTCGATGGTGTTTGTATAACGCAGAAATTTTTCGCCGCGGTCGTAGTTTTGGGTCGAAGGCGAAAGCACTTCAAAAATCACCTGCGGATTTGTCAAAACGTCCTGTTTATCGTCGTGATAAAGCGGCTCGCCGCAAACAATCGCTAAATCCGGATAGGAAAATAAACCTCGATCGCCGGTCGCCACTTTTATATTCGGCGAGAAGCCGAGCCAGCGTTTGCCGCGTAATTGATTGCCGGTTATTCCGTAAAGATTAAAACAAATCGTGCTGTGGCGCGGGCTTTCGCCAGCTATCGCGTAGACCGTGCCGTCGAGAAATTCGTGACGCGATTCGGCGTAGCGCTCGAAGTCGAGATATTCGGCAATTGAAAAAACCGGGTAAGTTTTCGGAAGCGCCATAGCGATTTTATTCTATTTGGTTTCGTTTCGCTTGTCACTCTGGATAAGCGTTTGTTACTATCTTCGGCAAGATGGCAGATGAACACAGTTTAGTTGAAAAATCGAGAATTATGGACGGCGCGCGGATGAATCGCGCTTTGTCGCGGCTGGCGTCGGAAATCGTCGAGGATAATCAGGGCGCGAAAGGCTTGTATCTGGTCGGAATCCGGCGGCGCGGCGTGCCGCTGGCGGAAAAGCTGGTCGAGAAAATTGAAAATCTCGAAGGCACGCGACCGATTTTCGGGATTCTGGACATTACGCTTTACCGCGACGACCTTTCGACCGTCGGCGCCAACCCGATCGTCAACCGCACGGAACTCGACGTCGACATCGAGGACAAAAACATCATTCTCGTCGACGACGTGCTTTACACGGGCAGAACTATCCGCGCCGCGCTCGACCAGTTGATGGATTTCGGTCGCCCGCGCCGCGTCCAGCTCGCCGTTTTAATCGACCGCGGGCGCGAACATCGCGAGCTGCCGATTCAGGCGGATTTCGTCGGCAAGGTCGTGCCGACGAAAAAGAGCGAGATTATCAAAGTGATGCTCAAACAATTCGACGACGAGGAAGCGGTCGGAATTTTTGAGCGCCCGTCCGAATAAGAAGAAAATTAATTTTATGAAAAAAACTTTGTTGGTTTTTTGCCTGGCGTTTCTGTTTACCGGCTGCGCCTCGACGGCGGCGCGGGCGCAAACCGGAAACGATATTTTCGGTTACTACAGTATCGACGGAAAAGCTCCGGCGGCGTTTGCCGATATTAATGTGATTCATCTGGCGGGCAGTTACGGCGCGGAGCAGACGCCGTCGGTTCACGGAATGATTCGTCCGAAAAAGGGCAGAGATTTTCCTTTATTGAAACCTGTGCTGAATGGTAAAAACATTTCCTTTACCACGAAAACGGTCGGCGGCATCAGCTACAAATTTACCGGCACGTTCGTTAAATTTCCCAACAACGAGCAGCAGGAAGGCGTAATTCTGCGCGGCGTTTTGCAGAAATTCAAAGGCAAGACGAAAATTGCCGAAGCGAACGTTAGATTTAACTATGACGCTGGTGATTAGGCGATGAACGAACAGGAAATATATCAATACATCGAGATGACGCCTTTTCGCGGTCGGAAACCGGTTTTTCGCGGCACGAATATAACCGTCGAACACGTTATCGACGACCTCGCCAAAGGATTGACGGTCGAAGAAATTTTAAAGGAACACGAAGCTCTGACCGCGAAACATATTCAGGCGGTTTTTGTATATGTTCAGGCGCAGATGCGAGAGTGGGAAATATTGCGTCTGGCTTACGCAATCAAATGATTTTTGGAAAGCAAGGTCGGACGCCTTGCTTTTTTTGCAGGTTTTGATGAACGAAACTTTTAAGCGCAAAGATTTGCTCGGCATTCGCGGACTGTCGGCGGGCGAGATTATGACTTTACTGAAAACGGCGGAAACTTTCCGCGACGTTTCGCGCCGCGAGGTCAAAAAAGTTCCGGCGCTGCGCGGCAAAACCGTTATCAATCTTTTTTTCGAGCCTTCGACCCGCACGCGGACTTCATTTGAGCTTGCCGCCAAGCGTCTGTCCGCCGATGCCGTCAACATCTCGACCTCGACTTCGAGTCTGACCAAAGGCGAAACGATTCTCGATACGGCGATGAATCTGGACGCGATGGCTCCGCACGTTATCGTCGTCCGCCACGGCTCGGCTGGCGTGCCGCATCAACTGGCGAAAGCGAGCAAGGCTTCCATCGTCAACGCGGGCGACGGCGCGAACGAGCATCCGACGCAGGCTTTGCTCGACGCGATGACGATTCGCGAACACAAGGGCGAAATCGCAGGCTTGAAAGTGGCGATTCTGGGCGACATTCTGCACAGCCGCGTCGCGCGCTCCAACGTTCATTTATTGACCAGGCTCGGCGCGACTGTGCGCGTTTCGGGACCGAACACGCTTGTTCCGCCGGATTTTCTCGGCTTGGTCGCGGGCGGCTTGGAGATTTGCCCCGACATCGAAACGGCGCTGGAAAAAGCCGATGTCGTCATGGTTCTGCGCATCCAGCGCGAGCGGATGGACAAAGCCTTTTTCCCGACGATGCGCGAGTATTCGATTTATTACGGCTTGACCCGAGACAGATTAAAGCTGGCAAACAAGGACGCGATTGTCCTGCATCCGGGACCGATGAATCGCGGCATCGAAATCGCTTCGGACGTGGCTGACGGCTCCAGCTCGCTCATTTTAAATCAGGTCGAATACGGTCTCGCCGTGCGAATGGCGGTTTTATATCTGCTGACGGGCGGCAGCCAGAACGCCGCTTCTTAACAAATCCTTACAAAAATAAAAGAAAAGCGAGCCTTGCAGCCCGCTTTTCTCTGGTAAATTCAGATTCGTTTAAAAATTGAATCTTACGCCGAATTGGAAGGAGCGCGGTCCGCCCGTGCCGAAAACGCTCGTCGTGCGCTGCGTCGGGCGCAGCGTCGTGATTTCATTAGCGGGCGTTCCGGCGTGGGGCAGGACGAAATCGCCGACGTTGCCGAGATTGGCGACGTTGAAAAGATTGAAGACTTCGCCGATCAGGGAAATCTTGTATCTTTCGTTGAAGCTAATCGTCTTGGACAGGCGCAGGTCTTGCGAAATGACCGAATCGCCGCCGATCGGCGTATCGAGCGGAAGCTCAGCCAGAGCCAGCAGCGGCTCGCCGTGCGGGTCGATGCCGCCGGCTAACGTTTGATTGTAATTGCGAATCAACGCGTTAATCTGTTCGACCGACTTGATTTCGCGACCGATTGAGCCGCCGCTCGTGCCGGGCAGGTAGCTGACGAAAGTTCCCGTGCCGGTCAAATCGACGAAATCAGGCAGAAAGATGCTCTGCGCCGTACCGCTGAAAGCCGTCGAGATTAACGAAACCGTCCAGTTTCCCAAGATGTTGCGCTTCACGAAATTGCTGTCGTTTTTATAGACGGGCAAATCGTAAATCGCGCTGAAAACGAAACGATGTCTTCTGTCCAAACCGGCGGGACCGAAATCGTCGCGGAAATTGTTCAGATTCGTCAATCCCGCGCCCAATCCGAGCGCGTCCGCGCCGAAGGCTTTAAAGCTCGACAGCGCGTAGCTGGCGGTAAATTGAAAACCGTTGCGAAAACGGCGGTCGACGCGCGCCAGCAGACCCGAATAAGTCGAAAAGCCCGACGAATCGGCATACGGAACCGGATGGTCGAAAGTCGCCAGCCGCGGTCCGGCAATCGAATCCGCCTGGTTGGCGTCGTAAACGAGAACTTCGTGCAAGCCTTTGCGGTAATTGAAATCGACCTGCAAAAGCAGATTGTAGGGCAGTTCCCGCTGCACGCCGATTGAATATTGCAGCGAATACGGAACCTGGAAATTCGTGGAGAAAATCG